>NZ_JAQEUJ010000018.1:1085-65190 GCF_027695515.1 Coprococcus sp. LG101-27 | reverse complement strand
TCTGCTTTTTTTAATTTTTAAATTAACTTAATGACATTGGGCATGCGCCCTGCTTTTCTGATACAATTATTCAAGATTTATAAGATTATTCACAAAGTCTTGAGAATGCATCCGCAACAAACTGAACTTTAGTTCCAACAATAACCTGTACAGAAGTTTTTCCAGGTCTAATAACACCTGCAACACCTGCAGATTTGATCACTTTGTCGTTAACTGCAGTCATATCTTTTACTTCCAGTCTCAGTCTTGTTACACAGTTGTCGATGCTTGCAATGTTTTCCTTTCCGCCGCAACCTTCAAGAATCTTTGCTGCGATAGCTGTAAAGTCATCACTTGCTAATTCTACATTTTTTTCTGCTTCCAGATCGTCATCATCTTCTCTACCCGGTGTCTTCAGATCAAATTTCTTGATCGCAAAGAGGAATACAAAGTAAAATACCAAAAAAGCTGCGATTCCAAGAGGAATGATGAGCCATATCTTAGCTGCTGCCGGAAGAGAAGAAGAGAAGAATAAGTCCATCGCACCTGCTGAGAATGAGAATCCTGCACGGAATCCAAGAGCAACCGTGATCATTGTGAAGATACCATAAAGTGCTGCATAAATTACATAAAGTACCGGTGCAAGGAACATGAATCCGAATTCGAACGGTTCAGTTACACCACAGATGAATGCACAAATAGCTGCAGAAGCTACAAGTCCGATTGCAACTTTCTTTTTCGCCGGTTTTGCACATTTTACCATAGCAAGAGCTGCACCAGGGATACCAAACATCATACATGGGAAGAATCCTGACATGTACATTCCAAGACTCCATGATACGTCTGCAGATGTTTCACCAGCCCAGAAGTGCTGTAAGTCACCAAGACCGATCGTATCAAACCAGAATACATTGTTCAGTGCGTGATGTAATCCGGTAGGAATGAGCAGACGGTTGAGGAATGCATAGATACCGGCTCCTACAACATCCAGTCCAACGATTCCTTTTCCAATAGCAACAAGTGCTCCGAAAAGTAATGGCCATACGAATAATAAAACAACAGATGCAAGAATAGAAACAACTCCGGCAATAATTGCTACACAGCGTTTTCCACTGAAGAAAGACAACCAGTCCGGAAGCTTTGTGCTTTTGAATTTGTTGTAGCACACAGATCCGATGATACCTGCAAGAATACCGATAAACGGGTTTGCGATTTTGTCGAAGGCAAGTGTCTTTGTTGCACTGTCTGCGATAGAAGGCATGATCGTTGTAACAAATCCTGTTGAAAGAAGTGTTGTCATCATAAGCCATGAAGCAAGAGCAGCGATACCACCTGTACCATCATTTTTTTCAGACATACCGACACCGACACCGATTGCAAAAAGAATTGCCATGTTGTCGATCAAAGCTCCACCTGCTTTTACTAAAAACAGACCGATCAGATTTACTGCACCCTGGATGTCTCCACCCTGCATCGTAGCCGGACATAACCTGTATCCAATACCCATGAGGATACCACAGATTGGAAGAATAGCTACCGGGAGCATTAACGCTTTACCAAGTTTTTGTAAGAATTTCATGTTTTTCCTCCTTAGAAATAAAATAAAAGTATACACTAAACTGGACCATTCCAGTTAGCTTCGATTGAAAAAGCACAGATCCTAGGATAATTTAAGCACAGCATCCTCCAGTGTGACTTCGCCTTTCTTCTGAAGGGCTATTTTTCCATAAGTATCTGTATTACAGATGAGTACCGGAGTAATGGTATTTAATCCGGCTGCCTGGATCTTATCCAGATCAACTTCCATCAGGAGATCTCCCTGTTTTACCTTGTCACCTGCAACAACATGGGGGGTAAAAGGTTCTCCTTTCAGTGTAACGGTATCAAGACCGATATGGATCAGAATCTCTGTTCCCTGGGTGCTTGTCATAGTAACGGCGTGAAGAGTATCAAATACCATACTCACTTCCCCATCTGCCGGTGCATAGACCTTTCCCTCGGAAGGAATGACTGCAAATCCGTCTCCTAATATTTTATCCGCAAAAGTCGAATCCGGAACTTCTGTGATCGGTACGACTTTTCCGTTACACGGGGAGTGGAGTAGATTCCCCTTATTTTTTCCTTTAAATAAACCTAACATGTGATCTCCTTTCCATCTACATAGACGCTTACTATATTCAAATCTTTATCTAAAAGCAAAAAATCTGCTTTCTTACCAGCGGAGATACTTCCGACCTCATGGAAAATTCCGATTTCTTTTGCCGGATTTTCAGATGCGCACATGACTGCTGTTTCAAACGGAAGGCCGACTTTCTTAACCACAAAACGCACACAGTCCATAAGATTCGTAGCAGAACCAGCAATTGTTCCATCATGCAGGGTAGCAAGATTGCCTTTTACCTTTACCGGCTGTCCGCTAAGGGTGTAATCTCCATCATTCAGACCAGTTGCTCGCATACTGTCACTGATCAGGATCATACGCTTCGCACCAAACATGGCAAAGGTTGCGCGGATCACAGACGGATGAATATGTACACCGTCACAGATCAGCTCTGCATGGCATGTTTCAGAATCCCTAACTGCACCGATCACGCCCGGATTTCTATGATTCAATGGTGGCATTGCATTGTACAAATGGGTCGCATGGGAAGCACCACGCTGAATGGCTTCTTTTGCAGTATCATAATCCGATGCGGTATGCGCAAGGGATATAACCACCTCATCCTTTGCTTTCTCGATAAATTCCATGGCTCCCGGTTCTTCCGGTGCAAGATCCACCAGTTTGATCAGTCCCTTTGCCGCTTTTTGAAGCCGGCAGAAATATTCATAATCACACTGCAGGATATTTTCTTCTGCCTGGGCACCTTTTTTGGAAGCACTGATAAATGGTCCTTCCATATTGATACCGACCAGGTGTGCACCGCCATTGTAGGCGTAATCACCTGCATTTTTCATGACATTTAAAAGCTCGTCTTTAGCAATTGTCATGGTAGCCGGACAGACAGAAGTCACACCGATGGACGCTTCATATCTCGTAATGATATCCAGTGCTTCTTTTGTACCGTCGCACATGTCTGCTCCCATGCATCCGTGAAAATGAATGTCCACAAGTCCCGGAATCATATAAAGTCCCTGGGCATCCACGATCTGGGCATCCTGTTCCGAAAAATCCGAAAAACTTACAAATCTGCCATTTTCTACAACTGCATTCCCGTTCACAAAAGTATGATTTTCTGTATAAATTGACGCATTTTTAATGATCATTTTCAAAACCTCCGTTCCTTACAGACATGATTATAAAGGAAGTTTGCTAAGTGCAGCTTCGTCAGCTACCAAAGTCACATCATTATGCAGCTGTAAAACAGAAGCAGGAACCTTCGGTGTGATCGGACCAAAGAAAGCATCTCTTACGATTTCTGCTTTATCTTCGCCACTTGCAACGATCAGGATTTTCTTTGCCTGCATGATCGTCTTGATTCCCATTGTATAAGCCTGTTTCGGAACATCGTCAGCTGAAGCAAAGAAACGTTTGTTTGCTTCGATGGTAGACTGAGTCAGATTTACACAATGAACCTGCTTGTCAAAAGCTTCCCCCGGTTCGTTGAATCCGATATGACCGTTATGACCGATTCCGAGAAGCTGAAGATCTACGCCGCCTAAAGACTGAATCAGATTGGTATATTCCTGGCATTCTTTTTGAGAATCCGGTTCCATTCCGTTTGGAAGGTGTGTATTCTCAGCTGGAATATTCACATGATCAAATAGGTTCTGATGCATGAAATAGTAGTAGCTCTGATCGTTGTCACGGCTAAGTCCTTTATATTCATCAAGGTTTACCGTCATAACTTCTGAGAAATCAAGATCACCTTTGTTATACCATTCCACCAACTGCTTATAAAGACCGATCGGAGTAGATCCGGTTGCAAGCCCCAGAACACAATTTGGTTTCATAATAACCTGTGCAGAAACAATATTGGCAGCCTTGCGGCTCATGTCTACGTAATCTTTTGCTTTGTAAATTCTCATTTTTATCCTCTCTCCATTCCATAAATATTAAACGCCACGATTCTTTATACAATTTGCATATATCACAGCAAGTTGTATTAGTACATATACACATCCTAACCAATGCACACACTTCTGCCTACAAAAAATTTAGCGTTTTACCGAATTACATTGAAATTGGTGAATATTCTTCTAGCTAAATTCATGATATTATTATAACAAAAAAATCAAGATTACCCATGTAAAAAACTACGTGAGGTATATAAAAAACAACAAAAACAACAAATATACATAAAAATGTTATCCTTGCTTTTCATATCTTATGGGGATATTGCTGGACAATCTTTGTTTCTAACTGTTTTAAGGATTTCTACTCATTTTGGTTTCCAGGAAAAAGCTGTTTTTATAAACTTCTGATTGAATAAAATCCATTTCCGAAGCAAGGACAGAAAGGGTCTGTTCTACGATCTGGAAAGAATCTCGAGCGATGGCAAACAGGTGGATCCGGAATATCTGTAAATATATTTTCTGATGTTTTGGAGACTGATACTGGTGATCCGATGCTTTCTGTGTTATAATATATAAGTTATCAGGGAACTTGATTCTGAATCATGGAGGCACAAAGTATGGAACCCATGTATTTGTCAATCCAGCCGAAAAAGACTGGAGAACACATAAGAAAGCTACTCTTGGAACAAGGATATACAATTCGGGAAATCCAGGGAGCTTTTGGATTTGAAAATCCGCAGGCCATTTATAAATGGCTTTCCGGCAAATCGTTACCCAGTATAGACAATTTCATTATTTTAAGTAGATTATTACATACTTCGATTGAAGATATCCTCGTCATTGACGGGGATATTTCTTATTACATAGGAAATTTCATTTCCTATGTAATAAAAGCCTCCGGCAGGATGCGCACTGCGGCGTATAATGAAGATGTCGCAAGCGACCGCCACAGGCGCTGGAATGTGCTTCGCACATTCTTTGTTCTTTCTGTGGAGTTTTAAACTGTTGGTTGAATGACAAACTGCTATCATATAATTATAATTAAATCAGAAGTTGAGGAACAGATATTATTTATATGGTGTTCGAGAATTGCGGGAATTGCATAGCAATGGAGCAATCCGGTTACATCATTTATATTGTAAGCAAGAGAACAGTATGGGAGGCAAAAATCATGAAGAAAATTACATCAGCTTATGCAAACAAGATGTTGAGAAGCCTTGAGGAAGATAAAGCATTCTGGGTAAACAAGGAGGCAGCATCCAGTACCTATGTGGCAGCGGTCAATGAGGAGCCGGTCATTCCGGAATATGATTATATGACCATTGCAAATACAATTGACGAGATCGACAGGAAGATTATTACTATCAAACATACATTGAACCTGACAAATGCCACCGCAAAAGTGCAGGTTGGCAATCAGGAGATGAGCATTGACAGCATTCTGATCCGAATGGCGCAGCTTAACAAAAGAAAAGCTGTTCTTGACGATATGCGCAAGCGGCTTCCGAAAATGCGTGTGTATAGTAATTCCTTCAGTTCATCCGGATCGGTACCGGAATATAAATATATCAACTATGATCTGGAAGTAATCCGTCAGGAATACGACCGTATTTCCAATACAATTATGGAAATGCAGATTGCACTGGATCGTTACAATCAGACAGTATTGTTTGATGTGGATATCTAAGTGGAAATTTCCGTACAGGGCATATCTTCAACAAAGCTTATAGACGGTTGGTTATGGTTCAATGTCATTGTTTATTGGTTATTTGTTATCAGGTTATGTGTTCTTGTTCATAGAAACATTTTTGGAAAAGTATACAATTTAAATTTTTAAATCCCCCTGTAAAAAACCTGTGTCAGTTCACAGTGTAGAGGTACGGTTTCAAGCACGCAACAGCTGTGGAAGCAATTCCGCAGCTGTTTTTAAAATAAAAAAAATTGCAACCAAGAGAGTTTTAAATCAAAATATATCCGCCAGAAAAAGAATTCGCTCCATATTAAAAAGTTACCAAAAACAAGAAACTATTTTTGTGAATTTAGTTGCTTGTTTTTTTGTGCGCAAAGATGCTACAATCAAGGAAACTATTACAAGAGAAATAGTTTCCAAAAGGAGATGATCTTGTGCCGAATCAAAATTTAAAAGGCGATATTCTCGAAGCAACCATCCAGGCATTTCAGAAAAAAGGGTTAAAATTTACAATGGATGATCTTGCATCTCTTCTGGGAATCAGCAAAAAAACAATCTATACTGTTTTTCCTGACAAAAATTCATTGGTTCTGGAGATGGTTGATTATTGTTTTTCCTCGATCAAAGAAAGTGAACAAGAAGTTCTTCAAGATCTGAGTCTGGATACGGTTGGTAAAATCAGAGCAATTCTTGGTGTGTTACCGGAAGGGTATCGGGAGCTTGATCTCAGACAGCTTTATCAGCTCAAGGAGAGGTATCCCGAAGTTTATGAAAAAGTAAAATCCCGTCTGGAAACCGGGTGGGAGAGTACGATTTCATTACTGGAACAGGGCATCACAGAAGGAAAAATTCGAAATATCCAGATTCCAATTTTAAAAACCATGATAGAAGCCACATTAGAACAGTTTTTCCAGAGAGATGTGCTGGTCCAGAATGGAATTTCTTATCATGAGGCATTAGATGAAGTCGTATCCATTCTGATCGATGGCATTACAATCTGACAAGGGTGAATTTATTATGGGAGAAGTACAGAAACTAAAAGGAAAAGAAAAGTTTGCCTACGGAATCGGGGCTGTAGGGAAAGATATGGTCTATATGCTGTCAGCGTCCTATGTCCTTTATTATTACCAGGACATCATGGGTGTCAGTGCTGTGGCAATGGGGGTGATCCTGTTTATCGCCCGAATTTTTGATGCATTTAATGATCCGATCATGGGAATCATCGTAGCAAAGACGAAAACCAGATGGGGCAAGTTCCGACCGTGGCTCTTTATCGGTACACTGACAAATGCCATTGTTTTGTATCTGATGTTTGCTGCACCGCCCTCTCTTTCAGGCAGAGGACTGGTTGCTTATGCGGCTGTAACCTACATACTCTGGGGCGTAACTTATACGATGATGGACATTCCATACTGGTCCATGATTCCTGCTTTTACCGAAAGTGGAAAAGAGCGCGAAAATCTTTCTGCAATGGCACGTTCCTGTGCCGGCGTTGGTTCTGCAATTATCACGATCATCACCGTACTTTCCGTATCCACACTTGGCAAACTGGCAGGAGGGGAAAGTGCATCGGAAATTGAACGGCTTGGATACCGCTATTTTGCGCTGATTATCGCAGTTTTATTTTTCATTTTTATCACGATTACCTGCCTTTCTATTAAAGAAAAATCTTCGGTAAATATGGAAACAGCAACGGTAAAAGAAATGTTCCGGGCACTGTTTCGCAATGACCAGGCACTGACCATGGTTGTGGCAATTGTTATGATCAATACCGCATTATATATTACATCGAATCTGGTCATTTACTTTTTCAAATATGATTTCAGTCCGGAAGCATGGCAGAGCAATTATACACTTTTTAATACCTTTGGTGGTGCATTCCAGATTCTTGCGATGATGATTTTGTTTCCGCTGTTCCGGAAATTTATGAATACGATAAATCTTTTTTATGTCAGCTTTTCCATGGCATTTGCAGGATATCTGATCCTTCTTGTGATTGCATTCTCCGGAAGTACCAGTGTTTATCTGCTTCTGGTTCCGTCATTCCTTATTATGTCGGCAATTGGTATGCTGAATGTTATTGTGACGATTTTCCTTGCAAATACGGTAGATTACGGGGAATTGAAAAATAACCGGCGTGACGAATCGGTAATCTTTTCGATGCAGACCTTTGTGGTAAAACTGGCATCTGGCGTGGCTGCACTTGCGGCTTCGATCGTTATTCAGATCTTCCAGATCAAGAAGGATGAAACGGCAGAAGTACTGACGGTAATCGCACCGGCTTCCAGGCTGGGACTTCGGATGTGTATGACGATCATTCCGATTCTTGTATTGCTGATCGGATTACTTGTGTTCCGAAAACATTACATATTAACAGATGAAAAGACAGAAGAAATATCCAGAACACTGGAAGACCGGAAGAGAGCATAATATTTATACCTATAATTTTATAACGAAATTTTAGTGGGACAGTTTGCGGACTGAAGATCAAAAGAAACTCCGTGCAACATGGGAATTCGTAAAATTCCTGATCTCTCCGGAAGCAAGAGCAACTGTTGAGTCTGAAATCGAAAGCACGCTGAATGGAAAAGAAGATGTCGACACAGCAGTACAGAAAATGTCAGATTCGATCAACAAAGCGATCACTGACTACAATACTGTAAATAATTAAAAAGAATCGAGGTAGTAAACATTGAGCAAAACAAAAATATTTGCACACAGAGGTGCAAGCGGATATGCACCGGAAAACACGTTGGAAGCATTTGCACTGGCAATCACACAGGGTGCTGACGGAATCGAGCTTGACGTACAGCTTACAAAGGATGGAATCCCGGTTGTGATCCATGATGAAACCATCGACAGAGTTACAGAAAAAAAGGGATGGGTCAAGGATTATACTTTAAAAGAGTTAAAAGAGCTTACAGTACTGAAAAACAAATTCCCGGAGTATTCCGTAGCAAAGATCCCAACCCTGGAAGAAGTACTGGATGCGGTAAAAGCATCCGATATCCAGGTCAATATTGAGCTGAAAACAGGAATTTACTGGTATCCGGAAATCGAGCAGAAGGTTGCGGATCTTGTAAAAAAAGCCGGAATGGAAGAGCGGGTGATTTATTCTTCCTTTAACCATTACAGCATCCAGCAGATGAAGAAAATTGTGCCGGAAGCAGAAACCGCTTATCTGTACAGTGATGTGATCCTGAATGTTACAGAGTATGCGAAGAATACAAAAGTAGACGGACTGCATCCGGCAGTATATCATGTAAAAATGGCAGATTTCCTGAAAGAATATCTGGGCAGCAATCTGAATGTCCGTGTCTGGACAGTCAATGAAAAAGCGGATATGAAATGGCTGATCGATGCAGGAGTAACTGCAATTATCACCAATTATCCAGACATGGCAGTGCAGATCAAAAAAGAAGCGGAAGTATAAGAACATCAACCGGATTATATAATGTCATCCGTTGATGAGTTGCATGAAGCATGGATCAAAAGTATTTCTTAAATAAAAAGAAAATATGTTTACTAAAACAGGGTATGTATGGCAAATGAAGCTGTACATACCCTGTCTGTATATTCAGGTCAATTCTTGATTGCACTTAAATGAAAAACTAAATTCCAGCTGTGGATTATCTCAGTAACTATGCGGGATTAAATTCTGTAATGCACCTTAACAATTCTAGTTTTTTGTCTTATAATAAACCTGTAAGCACTCATGATTTATGTTTTTATGCATACTAACCGGGCATCTGAAAATAGTGTGCGAGACTAAATTCCACATGCCTTATGTGCAAGACTAAATTCTGGTGCAGTGAAATCTGCCTGTGCTTTACTATTTTATTTTATAAGTTTTGGACTAAGCATAACATCATCAGGTGCGATTGCCTTTAATCCTAATGCTTTGTGCAATTTGTTGTCCAAGAGTAAAAGAGAGAGTTCATATGGGCTATGTCCATTAAGACTGTCTCTTTTTTCGTTGTTTATGTGATTCATCATAAGTCTGACTTTCTCGTCATTTAAATCAGCGAATGAACTCCCTTTCGGACGGATGTAGCGGATATACTCGTGGTTCTTTTCGCAGGCACCTTTTTGCCAAAAGCTGTATGGATCACAGTAAAAGACAGTCGTGCTTTTACTTCCGTCACAGAATTCCTCCATCTCTTCACGAGCTGAGAATTCTGAACCTCCATCCGTGAGGATCACCGGAAAAAGCTTTTTGAATGCATCCTGTCCTAACACTGTTTCAAGCCATACAAAGACCTCTAACACGCATTCCTGGTCTTGATATTCCAACAGGAACATAAGCATAAGATTGCAGTTGCGGAATGTAAAGGTCAAGAGGGCGCAGCTTTCGCCTTTCATTCCTTCCACGCAGTCCATTTCCACAACATTTATATCTGGATGATCTTTCATATAATTCTGGAAATTTTCGTAGTTATGACCTTGACGATAAGAACGATCTTTTGCACTGGTCTGTGTAGGTTTCTTGCGTTTCTTATAACGTACAGAACGCCTTAAGTCACCATTGCGGACATCGAATACACAATCATTGATGTAGGAGTAAAGTGTTCTTCTGGAGCAACCCAATTCTTCTGCATGAGTAGCATAAATATGACCGATGGACTGATGCTTCTCCTTGATCAATGGAACCAATAAATCATTCATGGATTGAATGCTTTCCGGAGTCTGGTTAATGCCGACTCTGCAATCGACTAGCACGCTACGGTACTCATCATGGGCATATTTGGATGAATAAAACTTTCTGGGCATAAGACAATGGGTCTTTTTACCACAGCCATTACATACGTAGGGTGGTTTATTCAGTTTCTCACATTCAGCTGTCTCATATGCGGGACATATATCAGTGCAGCGAAAGGATGGTTTTCTGCAAAGCTTACAATGAATGCCACACATCTTATCACACAAGCATGTCACCTTACAGTTCTTACGATGAATACATGGCGGGTGAGTGTAACCTGAATCCGGACGTTCTTTTGTATGTGCGTGGAGACGTACTTCAGTCGGTCATTTTTTGCGGACAGTTCAATACATGCCTGTCTGTTTCGCTCCCTGCTCCTGCGTTTGCTCTCGTTTGATTTCTCCCTCTGTATCTTCTTGGCACAAGCAGGACAATACTTCGATATGCCAGAGCGGGGAACATATTCAACACCGCACACCGTACAATTCTTAGGCTTTAACGCTGTCCACCGCTTTGTGGGCGTGATATGTAATTCACCGACAAAGCCGATGAATTTATAATAAATCTTGATTTCCTGTCTTACTGTCCCGTCTGCAAGTTTCTCACGTTCCGAAACAAGTATCTTGTCTATGAGTGCGTTTATGATGGTTGCGTCCAGTTCCTTAATTCCTTGATAGTTGCGGATTAGGGAGAGGAAATCACGGACACCCTGCGACTTCTCATAGCTGTCGCCTAGCGTTTCCGTTACCTCTTTCAGCCTTGCTACAATTTCAAGCTGTTCTTTCTGGTATTTCCCCGACATCATCTCAAAATTCCGCTCCGTAATACGCTCCATCACCTTATCTTCATAAAGGGAAGAAAACAGCCTGTCCAGTTCCGCAAGGCGTTTGTTCAGCTTTCTCTGCTCCTTTTCCAGTGCCTTTGCCCTGCTATGGTCTGTTTCCGTGAGCCGCTTTTCAATCGCCCTCACCGCCTTTTCATCATTGACCGCCATATCCGCAAATCGGTTGATGTCGGTGAGGACAGCGTTGAACAAGTCCCTCGCTTCAATGCTGTGTGCGGTACACATGATATTACCGTATCTGCCATAATTATTGCAGGAATATTGTACGCAGTCGATGATGTCGGGGCGTTTCCTCCTGTTGGCACTCATAGCCCGCATGGCATAACCGCAGTCCGCACACTTAATAACGCCTGCAAAGATGTTCTCAAAGCCGCCCTTGTTTTCTGGTAATCTGCGGCTTGTAATAAGCTGCTGTACGGTATCAAATTCCTCCTGCGTGACTATCCCCTCATGGGTGTCTGGTATCACTTCCCATTCTTCGGGCAGCTTAGAGGGGCGTTTCTTGCTTTTCATGTTGGCGGCAATCCGCTTGTAGCCTGCAAGGTTTCCCGCATATATCGGGCTTCTTAAAATGCCCCTTACGCTGTTCTCGCTCCAAATATAACGGTTTTCCTCGTTACCCTCAAAGTACCGCTCATAGCCTGTTGCCCCTTGCTCCACTGCATAAGCGGCAGGGCGTAGGATATGCTGTTTGTTGATGTGCTTGCGGATTTTGGCGATTCCGTTGCCCGCTAATGCAAGGTCGAATATCTCCCTTACCACATGGGCAACCTTGTCATCTATCAGCAGGTGATTATGGTCGGCGGGGTCTTTGACATATCCGTATGGTGCTGTCGTCCCCATGAATTTCCCCTGCTGAAACCTCGCTCGGTACGCCGATTTTATCTTGACCGACACATCGGCAGAGTACATTTCGTTTAGGATGTTGCGGAAAGGCGTGATGTCCATCGCTGATTTATTGAGCGTGTCCACGCCGTCATTGACCGCTATATACCTCACGTTATGCTCTGGAAAAAACACTTCCAGATACAGTCCGCAGTCAAGATAGTTCCTCCCCAGACGTGATAAATCTTTCGTAATCACGCAGTTTATCAGACCGTTTTCAATGTCCTTAATCATGTTCTGGAAACTTGGTCTTTGGAAATTCGTACCAGAGTAACCATCGTCCACATACGTTTTTGCTAAGTGCCATCCCTGCTTTTTCACATAATCCGTGAGGATGGATTTCTGTGTCGCAATGCTCGCACTCTCGTTATCCGTGCCATCGTCCTTTGACAAGCGGCAGTACATGCCGACTTCATAAATCTTGTTCTCCGTTCTTATTCCTGCCATACTGTAAAACCTCCGTATCTGTCCTATCTGTTTTCATGTCCCATTGCGTACATTCTAAGCGGATATCCCCTCATTGTCGAAGGTGTCACCCTCGGCAATCTTCTTCCGAATATCCTCGGAGATAATCGGGATAAATGCTTCTGTGACTGTCTGTGTGCCGACATATTCACGGCTGATTATCATCTGCACTGGTGCTTTCGGCACGACACGCTTTCTCTTTTTATCTGTTTTCTTATCCTCACCCATACTTAAATCTTCCTTTCCAGACAGGGCAGGAGAACGTCTGGAAACGCCCCGTCCTGTCAATCAGATACCATCAATCCCCGCTGTTTACTTCCTTCTGTAATGCTTTAAGGAGTGCCGCCGCTTCATCAGCGTTCAACGTGATACCCTTTCCGCACTTCTCACGGTTCGGTGAAAAACTGCGGATGTCATATTTCGGCTCTCTCCCGTTCCATGAGATAAGATTGATTTCCTTTGTGTATCCGCTGTCACTCGCAGACAATACGGCGATTTCCTTTACAATCTCATATTGGATTTCTTTCATTCCCTGCCCCTTTTCTGTCTTGGCTTTCTGGTTTTTATCCGTCCAGAGTTTCATATTTACTTTCCGAAAAGAGAAGATTAGCGGCTGTCCCTGCCCCGTTTCCTCTGCAACTCACGCTCCAAAAGTTTGATGATGGTTTCCTCCATCTGTTTCGGCGTTGTGTTCTTCGGAAAATACTTTTTCAGCTTGCTTGTGTTGATTTTCAATGTTTCTTTCTGGTTTCCCTTTTCCTCGGTCATAATCGCAAATATCGTATCCATGTCAAGCTGCCCGCTCTGGCTTAACTGTTTCATCCGCTGTGCCTGTGAGAGTGAGGGCGTTGCTTCTTCGCTCTCCATCGTGGCAAAGAGGTTTTCCTGCTCGTCTTTCTTCAAAAAGGACAGCTCCACCGCAGGAGTGAGGGCGATTTTCCCCTCGTCCACCATCTGCAAAATCGGCGGTATCAATTCCGTCAAGCGGATAAATCTTTGTACGGTCATCCTGCCCACGCCGAAGCCCTGTGCCACTTTGTCGTCCGTCCGCAACTTCGTCACAACTTGTGACGAGGTTAAATCCGTGCGGAAACCCTGCCGCTTCATGGCTTCGGATTTCATCTTGTAGGCAAACGCCCGCTCGCTCGGCAGGATATTTTCACGCTGTAAATTGCTGTCTACAAGGGTAATGATGGCTCGGTCACGGTCTAAGGGCAGGACAAACGCAGGCACGGTATTTATCCCTGCAAGCTCAGAAGCACGGACACGCCGCTGTCCTGCAATCACTTCATAGCCGTTCCCGTCCTCTTTCGGGCGTGTGATTATCGGCGTGACAATGCCAAATTCCTTGATGCTTTCCGCTAACTCTGACAACGTTTCATCCTCTGCCACATGAAACGGATTGTCGGGAAACGGGTACAAGTCTTTGGTCTTTAACACCTTAAAATCCTGTTTCTTCATTCACATATCTACCTTTCTTTCACTCTGCTTTTATGGTTTTTCTGCAATTCTTCCAACACTTCTGGCGGTATTTTTGACAGCAGCCGCCCCATCTGCTCGTTGGTTCTCTGCAACTCAAATATCTTCTGATTCGCTTTCTGCACCTTTAGTTCCTGCTCATACTTTTCATCACGCATACGCCCCGCATAGTCTGATTCCTGTCCGATTTGCTCCTTTAGGCTGTCGATATAGGCACTCTGCTTACTGATTTCCTTTGAGAATTTCTCCACGTCTGGGAGCCATGCCGCAATCAGTTCCAGTGCCTTGTCACGCTTCTTCCCTGCATTAAAGGCGTTGATGTCGGACAGGGCAGACACGATTTCCTCATACTGTTTATCAAGCCTGCCGCCCAACTTATAGAGCCATGTGGGGACGTGTTTCCGTTTCGTTTCCATTGAGGACTGACCCCGTTCAAGCTGATTCCACCGTGAGGACATCCGCTTATGGTAGGCAGTCTGCCACTCGGATAATGATTTCTGGTTGCCTAAAATAGACTTTGCTGACAGCTTGTTGTCTGGCGTAATCGGCACAAAACAGAGGTGCATATGCGGCGTTCTCTCGTCCATGTGGACAACAGCGGAGAGGATATTTTTCTCCCCGACACGTTCCGAAATGAAATCCAGAGCCATCGTAAAATACGCTTTCTGTTCCTCTGGCGGCAGGCTGTTCATAAATTCTGGTGAAGCCGTGATAAGCGTTTCCACCATCATCACGCTGTCTTTCCTCGTCCTGCACCCCGCTTCGGCTACCATGCGGTTAATCTCTTTCTTGTAGGTGTAACGTGGCGGTTTTACAAGGTGGTAGTTATTTTTCGAGCGTTCCATATCTATATCTGGATTGCTTTTATAGGCTTCTTTCTTCCGCTCATTGTGGCGTTCGCAAGCCGCAACGCCGCCCGCTTTGCGTTTCTGGAAACGCAGGATTGCATAGGGCATAATCCATCATCTTCCTTTCTTCGGCGAGTAACTGCCCTTTGGGTGACAGCGGTGACGGCGGTGACAGCAGTTTTGGGATACCCCCTTATTGCCGTCACCGTCACCCCGATATTCTTTTATCCGAAGCCGCAAGGCGCAGGATAGCAGGGCGACAGCCCTGCTTTAAGGGAGTCCAGAGGGAACGTCTGGCACACGACTTTGCAGGGCAAAGTGTAGTGTGTTACACCCTGCAAACGCAGTCGGAAAAATCGGAGAGATTTTTCTGACCGCAGGGGTGGTTTTACACGCCCGAAAAGGGCGGGTGAATCCCACGCCTGCATTTTGCGTTTGCGGGGTGTTCTCCCGCAGGGATGACATCGGCGGGGTATCCTAAAATCACTGTCACCGCCGTCACCGCTGTCACCCGCAGGGCAGAACCGCCAACTTTACATGGCTTTAAGCGTCAATGACAGTAACAGGGGGTATCCCAAAACTGCTGTCACCACCGTCACCGCTGTCACCCGCCCTCCTTGCAAGGGCAATCTGCCTGCCGTCTTTCCTGCGGCTGTACTGGTAGCAGATACGGTTCTCGCTTAAAAATGTGGTGCGGTATTCATTCAGCCATTTCGTAATCACTGTGGGTATGGTTTCCGTTTCCCCCATAGCGGCTAACAGTTCCGTTGCCGTGCCTGCCCATTCTTCCTTATCCCTCATAAAATCCACCAACCGAAAAAGGACGTCTGGTATCGTTTCTTTCGCAAGCTGCTCCTGTGTTTTTCTCTCCACAAGTTCCCAACTGCAATCACGGAAACGCAGCGTGTATTCCTGATAAGGCGTGTCCCTGCCCGTCACATACAGCTTGGCGGTGTCGGATGCCCGTTTCTCCTTTTCCAACACAAAGGTAGCGTCTGCACTCCCCGTTAAGCCTGTCGTCCCAGACACCTTGTTGAACACGTCGCTGTCATTCTGCTTTCGGATGTGGTGTACGACAATGACCGCCAGAGAGTGCCTGTCGGCAAAATCTTTGATTAGGGAGATGTCCCCATAGTCGCTTGCGTAGGCATTGTCTTTGGATGCGGTTCGGACTTTCTGCAAGGTATCAATCACAATGAGCCTGCTGTCTGGATGGTCTTTCAGATAATCTTCCAACTGCACGATAAGACCGTCTGACAGCTTGCAGCTTGCCACGGCAAAATGAAGCCGCCCGCTTGCTTCATCCGTCAAGCGGAATAATCTGTCCTGTATGCGGCAGAACGTGTCCTCAAGGCAGAGGTAAAGCACATCGCCCTCCATTGTCGGCATGTTCCATAAAGGGATTCCCTGCGACACGCATAGGCATAGCTTCAGCATGAGCCAGCTCTTGCCTATCTTCTGTGAGCCGCAGAACAGCGACAAGCCTGTCGGGATAAGACTGTCCACCACAAAGGACGGCTTCTCAAGCGGCTCATAAAGGAGCGTTTCGGCGTTGACTGTCTGTAACTTCTGCATGGCTTTCCTCCTTTCGGGCAGTTATCTTGTTGTTGCACATAAGCGTTGACCTCCTTAAAAATAGATTTACTCCCATGAAAAAAATGAGAGTATGTAATGCCGCCAATCCCGTACAAATAAAAAACGGATTTCTTTTTCGGGCGGTGTCGGTCACGGTTGGAGATACTTTTTCATTTCCGCCTTTACTTTCTCCTTTGCAATCGCAACAGATTTCTGTATTGCCGAAGCGGTGCAATGCTCCATCGCAGCGATTTGATAAAAATTAAATTCGTACTCGTAGTAGAGCAGGAAACGCCGCCTTTGTATCTCTGGCAGTCTGTCAACCGCTTTACAAAGCAGTTCCGCCCGTTCTGCTTCAATCATTTGTTCCTCAATGCTCTTAGGCAGCTTTAACGCCCGCCTGTTCAGCGTTTCGTCCCATACTTCCGAAAACTCCCTGTGCCGCTCGTCCCATTGGAGAAGATTCCTGTTCCTGCGTTCCATTTGCCGAAACTCCATAAAGAACTGTTCCGACACTTCCAACTCGTGGGATTTGCCCTGCCCGTCCTTAAAGCTGATAAAATACCTTGTGCTGCTTTCCGTAGATTCCTCCCGAAGCGTGTATGCCTTAACTCTGTATGTCATCCTGCTTACCTCCTGCAAAAAATGAGTGAGGGGATTTCCATCCCTCACCCAGTAGCCCGCAGGACGGCAGGCTGTTTTAGACGCTATAAAATTTTCGTAGCTTCTTCCGCAGATGGTCTAACCTTGCGTAAATAGCACCAGTCGTCAAATGCACGAGCGGGGCAATTTCTTTTGTGGAATACCCCTGCATTTTCAGCAGGACGATTTTCAAGGTACGTCCGTCCACCGTGACTAATACTTGATAAAGATTTTCGCTCTCAATCTCGTCCAGTAACTCCGCAACCGTACCCACCTCCGTCTGCCGCTCCCTGTCTGCCATGTCCTCAAGGTATTCCGCAACGTCATTCGTCCATCGGTAAAACCGCCTGTTGGAATTGAAGTCTGCCCTGTCCGCAATGCGTATCTGCTCAATGGTCGCTTCATCAACGCCGCACTCACGCAGCAGCTTTTCCTCCGCTTCTTTCCAGATACGCCATTTCCTGTCCTCCCGTCCGTGGTTATATGCCATGCTTCTTTTCCTCCAATCAGAATTGATTGAGAGGGCAGAGAAAAACCCCCTCATTTTCCCAAAGGAAAAAACAAGGGGGCTGAACGCCTTAAATTTTAATTTTCTATTATCTTTCTTAGTTTTCTTAGGATTCTGGCTTTGCGTTTGTTCACAACGCTCTGGGTTATGCCGAACCTCGCCCCGACTTCACGCTCAGAAAGTCCGTCAAAAAAGATTGCCTGTATCAATTCCTGTTCACTATCCGACAGCAAAGGCAGGGCGGCTTTCAGCCTGTCCACCATAACCGCATTGACAACGGTTTCCGCAATGTCCGCCGCTTCATCAGCGATAAAGTCTAAAGGCTTCCCCTCGCTGTCCGTAAATCCATCCAGAGAAAGCAGGCTGTTCTTCGTATCTAATTTTTTCAGATAACGCCACCGTTCCTTATCTCGGTAGAAGTCCGTGTATTGCTCCCTCACGACTTCAAGCAGACAGCCTTGAACGGGAATAAACAGCTTGTCCATGTAGGTCTGGTCGGATTCCCTGCGGCGGCAGAAATCCATGTAGGACAGTTCCACATATCTGCCGCTTTCTTTGATAAATACCTTTCTTGGTGCATATTTCACCATAAATACCTCCCATCTGAATTTTTGAAATGTAAAAAATCCAGATGGAGAGGCGGAGAACGACACCGCATATCAGAAACAGCCCTACGGCACTTTCCAACAAAAATCGACAAAAGAAAAACCGCAAAGGCTCTGTGACCTTTACGGTTATAGGAAATAGTAATTCTATTGTATGGAGATTGTACTTCTACTTTCAAGGCAGGAAGTACCGCTGCACTGGCAGAAATTTTTTTAACTGGTTTCCTGCCGTTCTCTGATATGCTATGTATTGATAAATTTTGCTTCGTATGAGCAGATAGATAACTGCCCGAAAAAAGGACATAAAAAAATCCCTCCAAATTTAAAAACAAATTCAGAGGGTAATTTAGGGTATAACAAAATAACCCACCCGAATATCGTTTTTTTTATTTGGTGAGTTTGTTCTTTCAAATACGAAACAAAAAGAGCCGATGATTCGTGAATTGTTCCACAATTTCATCGGCTCTGCGTCTTAAGCGTCTGGCTCTTTGATGACAGTTATCTTCAAGTTGTCAACTTTAATCAATCTTTCTTGTCTGCATTTTGGACAATAAAGGGGATAATTCTCCAAAACAGTGTCCTTCCTAATTTTATTACGGGTTTTGCTCCCACAAACAGGACACAATATCCATTCGCATTTCATCATAATTAGTCTCTAATCCTTTCAAATCTCATTTTATATGACTTTTGCAAGCTGTTAAGCTAACTTGTGGAACATATGCCGAACCTTATCTATACGGCTATTCGGGCGGCGGGGTTGGCAAATAAATTTACCAATAGCTGTCTGGTATCCTTTTAACTCTGTCAAACAGACTCCCTGCCCATTTGTGAAATAAGTTAAATCGTTCCTGTATTCTTGAATACATCTGGCAGGGATTTCTCCTTTCAGAATGACCTCGTCATTCTTTATCTGAGTACTTACAATATCTGCACAATACCTTGGAGCATCATGATACGCCCGTGAGAGATATTCCTGCGGTGCATAAATTTCAAAGTGGAGATATGGCTCTAATAGTTCTGTCCCTGCTTTTTTTAAAGCCTGCTCCAATACGATAGGGGAAAGCAGCCGAAAGTCTGCGGGGGTACTTACAGGACTATAATACAATCCATATTCAAAACAGATTTTACAGTCTGTCACTTTCCATCCATACAGCCCCTGCTCGCAGCCATAAAGAACCCCCTCCATAACCGCATTTTGGAACGATTGGTTTAAATATCCAAGTGAAACTCTGCTTTCATACTGCACTCCGCTTCCAATAGGGAGCGGCTCTATGGACAACCCGACAGAAGCCCAGAAAGGATTTGGCGGGACTTCTATGTGGATGGTATATTCTGCTTTTCTAAGCGGTCTCTCCATATATATAACAGTAGGCTCTTTTATTTCTGCCTCCACATGATATTTTTCCTCAAGGATGGCACAAATGACTTCCATCTGCACATTCCCCAAAAAAGAAAGTATAATCTCATGCGTTGTAGTATCCACATAATATTTTAAAAGAGGGTCGCCATCTGAAATTTCTGTAAGTGCCCCAAGCAATATTTCCCGCTGTTCAGATTTCTTTACTGCAATCGTTGTTTGGAGCATAGGGAGAGGATTTTCAATAAATTTTCTCTGCGGCAACAGCATTTCGTTCCCCAAAATACTGTTTAGCTGCAAAACATCATTTGGTAAAATTACAATATCACCAGAGCAGGCTGTATCGGATGAATATAATTCACCGTTTGTCGGAACACACATCTCTGTGATTTTTATTTTCTCTTTTTCAGATATTCTAATAACATCCCTCAAATGCAATGTTCCGCTATATATACGCACATAAACAAAACGCCGCCTTTTCTCTGAATATTCAATCTTAAAAACCTGCCCGCATAGTTCAGATTGACCTTCAGGCGTTGATGAATAAAATTTACTGGCAATCACTTCTATAAGCTGCCGAATCCCCAGATTGTTTTTAGCGCTTCCGTGATAAACGGGAAATAACGTTCCGTTTTGGAATCTCCTGTTTTCTTCCTGTTCCAGTTCTGACATTTTAAACGGTTTCCCTGACATATATTTCTCTAATAGTTCATCGTTTCCCATAATTACCGTATCCCACTGTTCCATATCGTCATTGTCTGTTACATTTATATGGGGATGCTGCCCAACCTTTTGCTTCACTATAATTTCCGAAGAAAGCTTTGCTTTCATTTCTCGATATACCATTGGCAAATCAATCCCCTCTTGGTCAATTTTATTGATGAAAAAAATTGTCGGAATCTTCATTGTCTGTAGTGCATGAAACAGTATACGGGTCTGTGCCTGTATGCCATCCTTTGCAGAAACTAATAATACTGCTCCGTCTAATACGGATAAAGAACGGTATACTTCCGCCAAAAAATCCATATGGCCTGGCGTATCTATAATGTTGACTTTTACATCCTCCCACTGAAAAGATGTCACTGCTGTCTGGATAGTGATTCCCCTTTGACGCTCCAAATTCATTGTATCTGTCCTTGTTGTGCCTTTATCTACGCTCCCTGGTTCTGCAATTGCACCACTGGTATACAATAAACTCTCCGTTAATGTTGTCTTTCCTGCGTCAACGTGAGCCAGAATGCCTAAGTTAATTATTTTCATGTGATTTTCCTCCTATCAACACCCAAAAAAGGGCATAAAAATACCCAGTGATAAATACTCCTATCACTGGGTAAATAACTCCAATAGCCCCAAAACACTTATATGTTTTCGGGCATATAAAATTACATGATAAAAGCATTCTTAAACTGGGTACAAAAAACCAAGCCCCATATTAAAAGTGAAACGGGACTGCTACTTTTTGTTCCCACTATCAAATTGACAGTTTATTTAAGAATACCTTGCCGCATATTTATTAACTCCTTGTATAATACTGAATCTAATTATATTCCTTAACCCTTTATTTGTCAAGCTGACAAACTAAAGCAGAAAAAGCGGCAGGATTTCCCCCTGCCACTAATCATCTGTTTATGCAAAAATAATTTCCTTTTCCACAATCTCCCTCGCACAAGCCCTTATGTTATTGAGGCATCCTGTCCATTCTAAGGCGTTTTCTGCCTTTAGCCGTTATGCCCTGTGCCTGTTTCATACCCTCTATGAGCCTTTCAAAGCGTTCCTGTGCCTGTCTGTTGATGTCGGCAAGGTAGGCGTTTAGCCTGCCGCTTGTAAGAAGATTGGCGTATGTAACTTTACAGTACTGTTTTAGATAATCTAAATGCCGTTGCCCCCAGATGCCTATTGCCTGTTCTTCTTCGGCGGGTACAGTTAAGCACGGTATCAAATAATCCCCTTGCCTTTCGTATTTGCCGCCCAGTTCCTCAAATAATGATTTTGCCATTGTCTGTTACCTCCACATTCTTTTTTATTTTGAATGTCCGCAAAATCCGTCCTACATCCTTTGATATAGTAGATGGATTTTTACCAATAATTCGTCCAATTTCAGTGAAGCTTTTATTCTCAGTAAGACCTTTCTCGATATCAACACGCTGTTCAAATGTTAAATGTTTCTGATTGCCTTTATTTTTCATAATTATCTCCAATCTGCACAGGCAGGCAATCAGCTGCAAGTACATTATACGGAGTAATGATTATCAAAGACAATATGGCAAATATGTGTGCAAAAATAACTTCGACCTATATGGAATTTACTCTTGCATTTGGTCCAAAACCGGAATTTAGTTTTTCATTTAAGTTTTCATTTAAGTAATTCTTGATTGCCTCTGTTTTAACTGTAAAAAACACTTGCATAACCGAACATATGTTTGTATAATAGAAATATGAATACAGAAATGACAAATGAGCATTATACAATACAGGAAAAATTACATATTCTTGCTGATGCTGCAAAGTATGATGTCGCATGTACATCAAGCGGCTCAAGCCGCCGGGGACAGAAAGGAGAACTCGGTAATGCCGTTTCATGTGGAATTTGTCACAGCTTTGCGGCAGACGGAAGATGTATTTCTTTACTTAAGATCTTAATGACCAATCATTGTGTCTACGATTGCAAATACTGCATTAACCGTGCGAGCAATGATGTAAAAAGAGCTACATTTACTCCGGAAGAGATCTGTAATCTTACAGTCGAATTTTATAAACGGAATTATATAGAAGGACTTTTCCTAAGTTCCGGTATTTTGAAAAATCCAACCTATACGATGGAAAAGATATGCGAGACATTGTTACTTCTCCGCACCAAATATCATTTTAATGGATACATTCATGTGAAGACGATTCCGGGGGCTTCGGATGAATTACTTGCAGCTGCCGGTTATCTGGCAGACCGTGTCAGCGTGAATCTGGAACTGCCAACTTCTGAGGGACTTCGTAAGCTGGCACCGAACAAGACTATGCAGACAATCCTAAGTCCGATGGGAAAGGTGCAGAATACCATTGCCGCACATCGCATGGCAATCGGAAAATCATCATATATGGAAAGAAGTCGTGGAAATCAGTTCCTGCATAACGGAATTTTTTCTGATACTTCCAAACAACAGTTCCAAAGGAAACTGGATAGCAGGGCAGCGCTGCAAAAAGCAGCAGATGTATCCTCAATTACTGCACAGTCAAATCCTGCTCTATTGGATTCTTCCTTCACCTGGAATCAGGCATATCAACTTGCACCACATGATATGTACAGATTAAAACGCAGCTTTGCACCGGCAGGACAAAGCACCCAGATGATCATCGGAGCGACAGGTGAAAGCGATTATACCTTATTACAGACCACACAGCAGCTTTATCAGGGATTTGATCTGAAACGTGTCTTTTATTCGGCATATATCCCGCTGAATGAAGATCCTGTTCTGCCTGAGATTGGAACTCCACCGCCGCTTTTGCGTGAACACAGGCTTTATCAGGCAGACTGGCTGCTCCGGTTTTACGGATTTCAGGCAGATGAACTTTTAACCATAGAGAAACCGAATTTTAACGAACTTCTGGATCCGAAGTGTGATTGGGCATTACGCCATCTGGAATTATTTCCCGTTGAAGTAGAAACGGCAAGCTATGCAGAACTCCTCCGCGTACCCGGAGTCGGACCGAAATCAGCCAGCCGTATTGTAAATGCACGAAGATATGGCAGAATGGATTTCACAAGTCTGAAGAAAATGGGAGTTGTGCTGAAAAGAGCGCACTATTTCATCACCTGTGGCGGAAAACAGATGTATCACACACCACTTGAAGAAACTTATATCACAAGACAGCTGGTCAGCGTAGACCGGAAGGAATCCTGGGAAATGGCTCATGCAAATGAAGGATTTTCACAGATGACACTTGCTGATTTCGGAATTGGATAGTTACATCATTAGGGCAGAAAATACTTATAGCAATATGAGAAAGCAGGAAATTTATGAAGATATATACTTGCAAGGACCGGTTAGAAGACATCATGACATGCATCTATGATGCATGGGCAGATGCTTTGCTAATCGGTCATGATCAGATACAGTTGAAAAAAGAACCGATTTTCCAGACAACATTATTGGACGAATATATCCATGTAGATGGGGACAGCTTCAAAGCAGAAAAAGTCACCCGGTCTATCCGCAGAGATATTTCTTCCAGAGCATATCTGTATGTGTATTACGCATCCCTTTCAGCAGAAGAAGACGCACTGCAGATAATCTATAATTTTTTACGAGTTGGATTTGCAATAGGAGCAGATGTACTTGAACATTATACGAACCCACATGTGATGCGGATTATGGAATTATATCGTAATGTTGGAAATGAAAGCCATCATTTCCGTGAATTCGCCCGGTTTCAAAGTCTCGACGGGCGTGTGTATGTCAGCCATCTGGAACCCAAAAGTGATGTGATCATGCTGGTTGGAAGACATTTCGCAGACCGTATGCCATCGGAATATTGGATGATCGTTGACGATAACCGGAAGACCGTCTGTGTCCATCCAAAAGACGGAGAAAATTATCTTCGTTATCTGACGGACGGAGAGTTTGAGGCACTTCGGAAAATAGAAGAGTACGAAGATGAATACACTGGGATGTGGAAGACATTTTTCCATACGATCGGGATCAAAGAGCGGGAGAATTATGTCTGTCAGAGGAATCTTTTTCCGATCTGGAAGAGGAAGCATGCTGTGGAATTTAAAGAATAATCGCAGAAATTAAAAAGCAGCAAAGAATAACTCCGGTTAAAAATCATGAACAGGAAACTCTTTTTTTGCTTTTAGGCGTAAAAACGGTAATGTTTTTCTTGTACATAGTCGAGCATTAGAGTATAATAAACTCAGTTTTTTTCATATGTTTAAAAGCTATAATAAGAAAAACGGCAAAACAGATGAAAGTCTGCGACGCAAAGCTATAGGGCCTGTAAAATGGTAGCCAGTTGCCACGTTAAAGATGCATTGTCTGCAATGACAATGCTCTTTTTCGGTTTGGTTGTCCTGGTGAATATAGGCATTCGTGCAGATAGCAGTCAAAGGGATTTGACAAGGTCAAGAGCTGAATTAAACGCAGTAACGTATGCAGATCATATGAAGGCTGATATCGTGAGAGGAATTGATATTACAAATTTGGCAAAACCTCTGGATATTGAAAAGATGAAAAATACTATCAAAGATATTTGTTCCTAATATAGGGAGAAAGTAAATGAATTGCATAGTTATTGAAATGAATATTATTTGAGATTCGGGATAAATGGTGAAATGCAGACAAACAAGAAAAATAAAAATATAATAGGTATTATACAGAGTTTCCTTATATTGATATTAGTGGTTCTTATTATTTTTATGATGATTCAGATTAGCAGGCTGCAGGGGACAGCACGCGTAATAAATTATGCAGGTCTGGTACGTGGAGCTACACAGCGCGAAGTAAAATTAGAAATTACAGGAAACCAAAATGATGAATTAATTAAATATTTGGATGACATTCTTCTTGGATTGAGATATCAGGATGGACATTATAATCTGGTAAAACTCAATGACGAAGAATATCAGGGGAAATTGAAAATCCAGAGTGATTACTGGGATAAATTGAAAACAGAAATTGAAGCAGTAAGAAACAAGGGATACGAAAATACAGACATTGTTAATATGAGTGAAATATATTTTACGATGGCAGATGAAACTGTCTCTGCCGCAGAAAGCTATTCAGAAAAGATCGCTATAAAGATTCGTACTATAGAGCTTTTGTCGGCACTTGATATGTTGATTCTGGTGATATTGGTTATTATGCAGACTCTAAAGGCAATGCAGATGGCAATGCAAAACAGATTGCTGGAACAGAAAGCATTCGTAGATGCCCATACTGGGCTGCCAAATAAAAATGCCTGTAATGAGCTTCTTAATAAAAAAGATATAATTACAGGTTCTACAGCATGCATAATGTTTGATTTAAATAATCTAAAAACTGTAAATGATACAATGGGACATTCCGCAGGAGATCAGTTAATATTGAATTTCTCAAAGTTTTTGCGAAGTGTTATTCCAGAAAAGGATTTTGTTGGAAGATATGGCGGAGATGAGTTTATAGCAGTCATTTATCATACAAATGAGGCGGAAATTAAGGAAATATTAAAAGGTTTGTACAGAGAAAAAGATAGATTAAATAGTTATGAAAATCAAATACCAATCGACTATGCATGCGGATGGGCATTATCCTCCGATAATATGTCGTGTACAATGCAGATGTTATTGGATGATGCAGATGCTAATATGTATAAAAATAAACAGTTATGCAAGAAATATAATTAGCATTCTTAAGGAAAGTGATTAAAAAACTATCGATAGGAAGTGCCTTTTTTAATTTATAGGATTTCTAAAGACCACAAGAATAAAGGAAATAGAAAATATGAATAAAAGACAAAAAATACTGATTGCCGATGATGCAAAGTTTAACAGGGATATATTGAAAGAATTTCTTGGAGAAACCTATGATTATCTGGAAGCTGAAAATGGAAATCAGGTAATCCAGATGATAGGAGAAAATATTGGAATTGATCTGATGCTTTTAGATATCAATATGCCACAGATGAATGGTTTTGAAGTCTTGGAAATAATGAAAAGAAGCCAGTGTATTGATGAAACTCCAGTTATTATGATCTCTGCTGAAGAATCTGTTGATGTTATGCGTAAAGCATATGAAATGGGAATTACAGATTATATTACACGACCTTTTGATTCTGTTATTGTAAAGAAAAGAGTCCAGAATACCCTAGAACTTTATGCGAACCAAAAGCGTCTGATTAATGTGGTTGTTGATCAGGTTTATGAAAAAGAAGAAAACAATGATATTATGCTCAGGATTCTGAGCAATGTATTAGGGTCACGCAACAGTGAGAGCAGTGAACATATTTTACATATCCGTACTGCGACGAAAATGATGCTGAGACAACTGTTAAAAACAACGGATGCTTATCATCTGACGGAGACCGATATTGCTATAATCACAACCGCTTCTTCGCTTCATGATATTGGTAAAATACGCATTCCGGAAGAAATACTGAATAAACCCGGAAGACTAACCGATGAAGAATTTAAAATTATGAAAACTCATAGTGAGATTGGAGCATCCATGATCTGGGATATGCATTTTTTACAAGATCATCCACTGGTACATACCGCATGGGAAATCTGCAGATGGCATCATGAAAGATGGGATGGAAAGGGTTACCCGGATGGTCTGAAAGGTGAAGAAATACCAATTTCTGCACAGGTGGTGTCTATTGTGGATGTTTATGATGCTCTTACCAGTGAACGATGTTATAAGAAAGCATTTGAGCATGATACCGCAATCAAGATGATTCTGGACGGGCAATGCGGGCAGTTCAATCCGGTTCTTCTTAAGTGCCTGAAAGAACTAAGCCTTCAGTTTTCCAAGATGTATACGAATGAAACGAATGATAATAAACAGTATTATGAAGCACAGAGGCTCTCTGACGAAATACTAAAGGAAAAGTCTTTACCCCGTAAAAATTATTCGCAGCATGTCATTAAGCTCATGCAGGAAAAGATAGAGTTTTTTAAAATGGACAGTGGCAAAATTTCCATTGAGTATAATGCAATTTCAGGTCGGCTGATTATAATTAACGGAAACCGGCAGATACTGTGTCAGAGAGATGATTCGAAATTTGATATATTCAAACTGTTCGAAGTAAGCAGTGAAGATATTCAACATATCAGAGCGTTACTGGACCAAACATCAATACAGAATACAGAAATCTCATTGCAGTTAATGGCAAAGGTGGAAAATAAAAAGCAGATGTATGATCTGAAACTGCATACCTTATGGTCTCCTTTAAAGAAAGATGGATATATAGGAATTGTCGGATATCTCTCTTGATTGATGATATTATTTTTGGATATATCGAAATAAGAAAAAGGATAATGTAATTACTCTGTTAGTAAATTGACACAAGTTGGCTGTAGAGTATAATTATAGTAAAAGTACAGCAGAAGCTGTCGCAAAGATATTTATAAAAATGTTGTGGGGGTATTGAACATTAAATGAATGTAAAATTAAAATCTGGAAGTAAGCAAGCGACTGTAGCCTGGAGGGTGGGAGAAAGATGAAGAAGTGCAAATTAGTACAGAATATAATGAATTTCAAATTTTGTTACATTATATTTTGCACAATTATATGTTTTATTGTTTTATCCGTTCCTATATTTGCCAAAGAAAACTCTGACAATGTTATCCGGGTAGGATCTTTTGAGGAAACTTATAATGTAGTCAATGAAAAGGGAGAAAGAAGCGGATATGGTTATGAGTATCTTCAAGATATTGCAGGTTATGCAGGTTGGACATATAAATACATAACAAGTGATTGGAAAAACTGCTTTACACAGTTGGAAAATGGAGAGATTGACATTCTTGGTGGTATTTCCTATACAGACGAACGTGCTGAAAAAATGCTTTTTTCCGATATGCCTATGGGGGAAGAGAAATATTACATCTATACGGATGCATCCAATATAGATCTTACAGCAGGAAATTTGGATTCTTTTGAGGGAAAAAATATTGGTGTGTTTAAAGATAATATAACGGAGGATGTGCTTAACGAATGGGAGTTAAAGTATGGTCTGCATACGCAGCATGTCAATGTTTCTAATACCGCAGAAGTTATGGACAAACTGTCGAAACATGAAATTGACTGCTTCGTTTCGGTAGAAGAACCCCGTTGGGAAGAATCGGAGATTTCGCCGATTACAAGTATTGGAGAGACAGAAATCTATTTCGCTATAAATCCCAAACGTCCGGATATCAAAGAAGCACTGGATAGTGCTATGCGCAGAATCAAGGATGACAACCCATTTTACACAGATGATCTCTACAGGCGTTATCTTTCTGCACAGAGCAGCTCCTTTCTTTCAAAAGAAGAAAGGGAATGGATCGGGCAGCATGGAGCAATCCGGATAGGGTATCTGAATCAGGATGGAGGTATCAGCAGTGTAGATCCATCAACAGGCAAATTGACAGGTGTTATCACAGATTATGTGGATCTTGCAGAAAATTGTCTGCAAGGTCAGACTCTGGAATTTGAATTAAATGGATATGATACAAGAAGTGAACTGCTTCAGGCATTGCAGGATGGAAAAATAGACTTGATTTTTCATGCAAACCAGAATCCATACTTTGCAGAAACAAATGGATTTGCTTTGTCGGATACTCTATTGACTCTCAATATGGCAGCAATTACGGCAAAGGATTCTTTTGATGAAAATAAAGAGAATATAGTTGCCGTTGAAAAAGATAATTTTGCATTGAAAGCATATCTTTCATACAATTATCCGCAATGGGAGGTTGTGGAATATGAGACATCAGATGCAGCAGTAAAAGCAATGCAGAAAGGGGAAGCAGATTGTATTGTAAGCAATTCAGGTACTGTTTCAGACTATTTGAAAAATAATAAGCTTCATAGTGTTTTCCTGACAAAAGAAGCTGATGTTTCATTTGCTGTTCAGCAGGGAGAATCGGTTCTTTTGTCCATTCTGAATAAAACACTGACATCTATGCCTACAACTCAATTTTCAGGTGCAGTAGTTTCGTATAATGTTTCCTCACGAAAAGTTACAGCGAAGGAGTTTATTCAGGACAATTTACTGGTTGTCTCACTCATAGTTGGAATCTCTATTTTTGTTGCCCTGTGTATAATTCTTGATTCTTTGAAAAAATCAAAACGTGCGGAAGAAAAATCCAAGAAGTCTGCTGAGCAGGCATTGAAGCTGAATCAGGAGCTTGAAGAAAAACAGCAGGAATTACAAAATGCACTTGTAGAAGCACAGAGTGCCAATAAGGCTAAGTCTTCCTTTTTAAATAACATGTCTCATGACATCAGGACACCGATCAATGGCATTATGGGCATGCTTACAATTCTTGAAAAAAGCGGAAATGATGGTGAGCGGGCAAAAGATTGCCTGAATAAAATAAATGAGTCTTCGAAACTGCTATTATCCTTGGTAAATGATGTTTTGGATATGGCAAAGTTAGAATCGGATACCGTGGTTTTTAGTGATGAATCCATCAATCTGGATCAGGTATGTAAAGAAATCACGGAGTCGCTATACTTTCAGGCAGAAGAAAAAGGACTTCATGTTATGGGAGAACATGATGATTACAGTGGTATATATGTTTGGAGCAATGCAGTTCATCTGAAAAAAGTATTGATGAATCTGTTTACAAATAGTATGAAGTACAATAAGGTGAATGGTTCTATTTACATGAGTATGAGAACGATTGAAAGATCAGAAGATCACATGACATGTGAATTTAAAATAAAAGATAATGGAATTGGAATGTCAGAAGAATTTATAAAAAATGAATTGTTTACTCCATTTGTACAGGCAGATAATTCCCCACGTTCTGATTATAATGGGACAGGTCTGGGAATGCCTATTGTGAAACAACTTGTAGAAAAGATGGGCGGAACCATAACAGTTGAAAGCAAGCTTGGTGAAGGAAGCTGTTTTACTGTAATACTTCCATTTAAAATTGATACGAATGCACGGCCGGAAGAAAAAGAAGATTTCAATGCAGATCTATCAGGTGTCCGGATATTATTGGCTGAAGATAATGAGCTGAATGCGGAAATAGCAGAATTTATGCTGATGGAAAATGGGGCTGAAGTAGAAACAGTGAAAAATGGGTTAGAAGCTGTTCAGCACTTTGAAGCCTGCGAATCAGGAACATACGATGTTATTTTAATGGATGTCATGATGCCGGTGATGGATGGGCTTACTGCCACAAAAACAATAAGATCCCTGGAACGGCAGGATGCAAAAACAATCCCTATCATTGCTATGACTGCAAATGCGTTTAGGGAAGATGCAGAAAAGTGTATGGAAGCAGGAATGAATGCACATTTGTCAAAGCCGATTGTGATTGAGGAAGTTATAAAAACGATTTTAAGGTATGTTCATAATGATTAGCAGGGTTCATGAATTAGTGGAATACAATTGACAGAAGGGCTAAAAGATGACAATGCAGGCTGGCATACGTAAAATACACAGATTTTCTATCCAACATTATTGACGTGTAAAAATTTTTATGGTATTTTTATTTCTAAAAACACAATAAAAATCTGATTATCCGCTAAAATACAGTATCTATCAGCATTTTCAAGGAAACAAACTCATCAATTTACTACTTATTTACTACCAACGAATGAGCCTTGATACGCAAGTTTTCCTAGATATGCAAAGATATGGTACAGCACATCAGTATTGAAACAAGAAAAAATTGAATATTTCATAGACTATGGAACGCCTAAAATGACGTTCCTTTTCTATTTTCAGCCGTTCTTATTGGACGGCTATTTTATTACCCAAAATGAAAGGAGCATTAGATTTATGAAAAAGATATTAAAACGATTGTGTACGGGCTTCTTAGCTCTTGCAACTGTCGTTACTGCTTTACCGACTACACCCGTTCATGCAGAAAGTAAGCAATACTGGACGGAAAGTGCAGAGCGTGTCGGTATCATTGAAAAAGTAATGAATGACGGTTCTATTGGTTCTACATTCAATGAGGGCATGATGAAAGTTGAGGGCGAAACTGCCTATTGTATCGACATCAATACAGATTTTAAGAATGGCTACAAGACCAGAGCTGACGCAAGCTCACGCATGAGTGCCGACCAGATTTCAGATGTGGCGTTATCCTTAGAATATGTCAAACAGTATGGCGAAGCCCACAAGGAACTGAACTACAAACAAGTTTATCTATTGGAACAATGTGTAGTCTGGCAGAGATTGAGCGTACATCTCGGCTGGCAATGTGATAACGTGCGAGCTTCTTATGATGAAATTCCAAAGGCAACGCAGGACGAAGTTTTCTCTGGTGCAAGAGCCTTTGTCAAAGAAAATAAAGGACGCTATGAATGTGGAGGTTATATCTACTCTGGCGAGGGACAGGAATTAGGGCAATTCTGGGCGAAGTTGAATGTCGGAAATGCTACACTTCAAAAGACTTCCAGTAATACCGGCATTACAGACGGTAACGAAAATTACTCTATTGCTGGTGCAACATACGGTGTCTTTGCTGATAAGGACTGCACAAAACAGCTTGCCACCCTTACGACTGATAAAAACGGAAATACAGATGTTGTAGAGGTAAAAGCAGGCACAATCTATATCAAGGAATTATCCGCACCAGCAGGATATAAGGTAGATAAAACTGTATATTCCTTAAAGGTTGAAGCTGGAAAGACAGCGACTTTGAAAGTATCTGATACGCCAAAAGTAACGGACACTTTGATTGAGCTTTTCAAGATTGACATGGAAACACAGAAAAACAATCCGCAAGGGAACGCTTCTCTAGCAGGCGCGGAATTTACATGGAAGTATTATGCTGGCTTCTATAATAAAGACAATCTCCCTGCCGAAGCTACTCGTACATGGGTTACAAAGACAATCGCTGAAACAGACAGCGACGGGACAGCCCACTACATTACAAAATTAGCGGACGCATACAAGGTATCTGGCGACAGCTTCTATATGCAGGACAGCAAAGCGGTTCTTCCACTTGGGACGCTAACCGTAGAAGAAACAAAAGCTCCAAACGGCTACTTGTTAGAGGGTGCATATATGCAGGCTGGCGATAAGTCCGAACAGATAAAAGGCTTATATGTAACACAGATTACCGAGGACGGCGACCTTGCCGTATTATCTGGAAGTAACCAGTTTTCCGTATCAGACAAGGTTATCCGTGGCGGTGTCAAAATTCAGAAACGAGATTTAGAAACGGGCGATACCAAACCACAAGGAAGTGCCACTTTGAAAGATACTGCCTTTGACATCATTTCCTTAAATGATAATGCGGTATTGGTTGAGGGCAAGCTCTACAAGAAAAATGAAGTCGTAAAGACTATTCATACAAACCTTGAGGGTGTCGCTTCCACTTCTGCTGACCTTTTACCTTATGGAAATTTCAGTATCGCTGAAAGTGAAGCTCCAAACGGATATTTGACAGACGGTGCAAAACCGATTGATTTTGCAATCACAGAAAACGGAAAAATCGTGGACTTAATCGACGAAGCCCATTCTATCTATAATCAGATTAAGCGTGGCGATATTGAGGGCGTAAAAATCGGTGCAGGCACACACAAGCGTCTTGCTGATGTTCCCTTTAGGATCACAAGCAAGACGACGGGCGAAAATCATGTGGTGGTAACTGATGATAACGGGCAATTCTCCACTTCTGCTGACTGGGCTTCTCACAAGCACAATACTAACGCAGGCAAGACCAGCGAGGACGGTGTGTGGTTTGGAACTTCTGAACCAGACGACAGCAAAGGTGCATTGCCTTATGATACCTACATCATTGAAGAAATGCGTTGCAACAGTAACAAAGGCTTTGAACTTATCCCACCTTTTGAAATCGTGGTATCAAGAAATAATCTTGTGATTGATTTAGGGACTTTGACTGATGAATACGAAAAAGAAATCTCTATCCATACCACAGCAACCAGCAAGGACGGCGAAAAGACTATCCTTGCAGGAAAAGAGGTTACGATTGTTGATACTGTCAAATTAGACGGACTTACAAAAGGCACAAAATACCAGCTCAAAGGTTGGCAGATGTTAAAGGAAGAAAACGCCGAGCTTATCATTGACGGGAAACGTGTAGAAAACGATTATACCTTTGTCGCTGATGATGAAGAAATGAAAGTGGAAATTTCCTATACATTCAACGCGTCTGCTTTAGGTGGCAAGAACCTTGTTACCTTTGAGGAATTGTATGATTTAAGCAATCCAGACGAACCCGTAAAAGTTGCGGAACACAAGGACATTGAGGACGACGGGCAGACGGTACTTATCACAGAGCGTATCATCAAAATTCATACGACTGCTACCGATAAGGACGGCAACAAAGAGATTGAAGCAGGAAAAGACGTTACAATCATTGATACCGTAACCTTAGAGGGCTTAGAAGTCGGTACACAGTACAAACTTGTGGGCTGGCAGATGTTGAAAGAAGAAAATGCAGAGTTTCTTATCAATGGAAAACGTGTGGAAAGTGATTACACCTTTACTGCTGACAGCGAAAACATGAAAGTGGAAGTTGTCTTTACCTTTGACGCTACTTCCCTTGACGGAAAACAGCTTGTAACTTTTGAGGAATTATACGATTTAAGCAATCCAGACGAGCCGAAGAAAGTTACCGAGCATAAGGATATTGAGGACGAGGGACAGACGATTACTTTTAAGGAAAAGCCAGAAGAACCAGAGAAACCCGAAACACCACCGACACCGGAAAAGCCTAACAGACCTAGCGACAGTCCAAAAACGGGCGACAGTACAAATGTAATGGCATTTATCGTGATGTTGCTTGCGTCTGCTGGTGGACTGGCTGGAACATATCTTTACAAACTCCGTAAAATGAAAAAATCATAAGGCGGTAACGGTATGATGAAAGAAAAATCACGTTCTCCGCCGAAGCGGTCAAACGGCAGATTTTTGCTTATTCTGGCTTGTCTGCCAACAACCTGCAAGAACACGGATAGTCAAGGGTGCGTAAGCATTGATTTTACCCTTTACTATCTGTGGGATTGCTGGTACTTCCCAAACCGCTAGAATAAGAAATCACAATCAATTAACTTATCAATTATCAAAATAGAAAGAAACGAGGTAAAACAATATGGAAATGAAATATGTCGTGCCAGATATGGCACAGTCTTTTGGAACTCTTGAATTTGCAGGGGAAAGCGAGCCTATCTTTGAAAGAGATAAAAACAATCGCAAGGTCATAGCCAGACGAAGCTATAACCTTTATTCTGACATACAGAAAGGCGAAAATGTTGTGGTGGAAATTCCTGTGCAGGCTGGCGAAAAGCATTTCAAGTATGAGCAGAAAGTAAAACTTGTCAATCCGAAGTTATACGGCAGAGGTTACGCAATCGGGGATATGGGACATACCGATTATGTATTAGTTGCTGATGATATTGTAGCAGTTGAAGAAAAGTAAAGGAGTGGAAAATTTATGAGATTATCAAACGGGTTTGTTATTGACAAAGAGAAAACATTTGGAGAATTAAAATTTACAGCGGTACGTGATGTGTTCTTGCAGAATGAGGACGGGACACCGAGTACCCAGCTTAAAAAGCGTATCTATGATTTGAAGTGCAGTCTGCACGGTGGAATTATCCCCGTGTCTGTACCGCCAGAAGTACCGTTAAGGGAATTTCCTTACAATGCAGTTGTGGAGCTTGTCAATCCAGTAGCCGATACGGTATCAAGAAAAACCTATACGGGTGCAGATGTGGACTGGTATGTAAAGGCAGAGGATATTGTATTGAAGAATAAAAGCAACCAGAACGCAGGCAATACACAGAACCATACACCGCAGGGACAACCGAAAAAATAGACTTGCTGAATAGATTTTCGTTGTAGAGGATATACGGAACTGTTATAATATGGGTATGAAGAAAGCGACAAATTAAAATTTTTAGGGAGTGAGAATAGTATATGGACAGTTGGTTTACCGTCGAACAAATAGACCAAGATACATTCGTCATCAGCGAATACAAACACTGGGAAGAAACACATTGTTATCTATTGTGTGGGACAAAAAGAGCCATTCTGATTGATACAGGTTTAGGTGTTTCCAACATCAGAGAGGTTATTGATGGATTGACGAAACTGCCCGTTACAGTAATCACTACTCATGTTCATTGGGATCATATCGGTGGACATAAATATTTTCGGTCTATTGCAGTTCATGAAGCAGAAAAAGAATGGCTATCGGTCAAATTCCCTATACCTTTGCAAGTGGTAAAAAACAATATTATGTGCAATCCATGTGATTTCCCCTCGGATTTTAAGGTAGAGAAATATCAGATTTTTCAAGGGGTTCCGCAAATGATTTTACATGATGAAGATTGTATTGACTTAGGGAACAGAAAGTTGGTAGTTATTCACACGCCCGGTCATTCTCCCGGACATTGTTGTTTCTATGAAGCGGATAGAAAATATCTGTATTCCGGCGATTTGATATATAGCGGTTGCCTTGATGCTTTTTATCCATCAACAAACCCACAAGAATTTTGGAAGTCTGTTAGAAAAATTCAATCTTTAAAGATAAGTCGAATTTTGCCAGGACATCATCATTTATCTATTCCAGTTACTATAATTGACAAGATAGAGACAGCTTTTCACAACTTGTCAAATGAAGGGAAATTAAAACAAGGGAATGGTATATTCAGCTATGAGGGGTTTCAAATCCATATCTGAAATGCAATCTTAGTTTTACAATTTTATATCCCTACACACAAAGCAGTTAGTCTTAGGATTGACTGCTTTTTTCATACCCAGAAAGGAGTGATTGATTTATGCGTATGATTTGGAACAAAGGACACCGTATCAGAGCCAGCGACAAGCACCTTGTTTATCATTTTTCCATAGAGACGCTTCTGTTTGTGTTCGTGGCAGTTCTCCTGCTACTGAATAGCAAACAGCTCATGCGTACCGACTGGGAGCATTTCAGCTTGTTAGAAAACGGCTTGACGCTTTCCCCTTACAACTTCATAACCATATTGATAGCGACTGGTGTTTGTGCATTGGTCGCTTTTGGGTATTACCGCTTCTGTTACGACAGTTTCAAGAAGCTACTGCACCGTCAAAAGCTGGCAAGAATGATACTGGAAAATAAGTGGTATGAAGCCGATACCGTACAAGACAGCGGTTTTTTTACTGACCTGCAAAGCAGATCAAGGGAAAAAATCGTCTGGTTTCCAAAGATTTATTATCAAATGGAAAAAGGACTTCTTCATATCCGCTGTGAAATTACGCTGGGAAAATATCAAGACCAGCTTTTACGGTTGGAGGATAAGTTGGAAAGTGGCTTGTATTGTGAGCTGACAGACAAGACCCTGCATGACGGTTATATCGAATATACCCTACTTTATGATATGATAGCGAACCGCATTACCATTGATGAAGTACGGGCAGAGAACGGCTGTCTTAGACTGATGAAAAATCTTGTCTGGGAATATGACGCACTTCCACACGCCCTTATCGCTGGTGGAACGGGTGGCGGTAAAACTTATTTTCTGCTGACGCTCATTGAAGCCCTACTGCATACCAACGCTGTCCTTTACATCTTAGACCCGAAAAATGCGGACTTAGCAGACTTAGGAACAGTCATGGGAAATGTGTATCATACCAAAGAAGAAATGATTGATTGTGTCAATGCCTTTTATGAGGGCATGGTACAACGAAGCGAGGAAATGAAGCGACACCCGAACTATAAGACGGGCGAAAACTACGCCTATCTGGGACTGCCACCCTGCTTTCTTATCTTTGATGAATATGTGGCGTTTTTTGAAATGCTGGGGACAAAAGAAAGCGTGAGCTTACTTAGCCAGCTAAAGAAAATCGTTATGTTAGGGCGACAAGCAGGTTATTTCCTTATTGTCGCCTGCCAGCGCCCAGACGCAAAGTATTTCTCGGACGGGATAAGGGATAACTTTAATTTCCGTGTGGGATTGGGGCGTATCAGCGAATTAGGCTACGGTATGCTGTTCGGTTCAGATGTGAAAAAGCAGTTTTTCCAGAAGCGTATCAAGGGGCGTGGCTATTGTGATGTGGGAACAAGTGTTATCAGCGAATTTTACACGCCTTTAGTCCCGAAAGGACATGATTTTTTGCAGACTATCGGCTCTCTTGCACAAGCAAGGCAGGACGGGACGGCGACGTGCGAAGCGAAAGGCGACGGCACGGACTAGCCGTTGCTGGTGTGGCGTAAGCCACGCCAGCAGGTAAAACCCCTCGGTATCTAACAGAGGGGTACGTTTGCAAATAGACAATAGACAAAAAACATAGGAAACATAAGGCTTCTGGCATGGTTTTCTAGCAAAAATCGGCTGTGAAGTCGCCTTAAAAAACTTCACACTTTACAGATTGGGGGTATGGTTCTGAATGAAGAACAACGGATAAAAGAATTACGGGAGAAACGGATTGCTTACGGTATCTCACAAGGCAGGCTGGCGGTGGCTTCTGGTATCACAAGGGAATATTTCAACAAGATAGAAAGCGGAAAAATGAAGCCGTCAAAGGAACTTCTGGAAACTCTGCATAAGGAACTGGCAAGGTTCAATCCAGAAGTACCGCTTACCATGCTGTTTGATTATGTGAAAATTCGTTTTCCCACGCTGGATATACAGCACATCATCAAAGATATATTAAAACTGAATATCAATTATATGCTCCATGAAGATTACGGACATTACAGTTATACGGAGCATTATTCTTTAGGGGACATCTTTATCTATACGTCGGCTGACGAAGAAAAAGGTGTCCTTTTAGAGTTAAAGGGGCGTGGTTGCCGACAGTTTGAAAGTTACCTGCTGGCACAACAAAGAAGTTGGTATGACTTTCTCATGGACGCACTCATAGACGGTGGCGTGATGAAGCGTATCGACCTTGCTATCAACGACCATACGGGTATTTTGGATATTCCAGAGCTTGCGGAAAAATGCAGGAAACGGGAATATATCGGAAAGTCCAGAAGTTATAAGTTTTATCAGTCGGGCGAGCTTATCAAGCATAGAGAGGACGACAGAGAATATATGGGACGCACCCTTTATCTTGGTTCGCTAAAATCAGATGTGTATTTCTGTATCTATGAAAAGGACTATGAGCAGTACGTCAAGTTAGGGACACCGCTGGAAGAAGCCGACATTATCAACCGTTTTGAGATACGGCTTAGAAATGAACGTGCCTATTATGCAGTACGAGATTTGCTGACCTATTATGACGCAGAGCAGACTGCCTTTTCTATCATCAACCAGTATGTGCGGTTTGTTGATGAAGAAGCAGACAAGCGAAAAAATGACTGGAAACTCAATGACCGCTGGGCGTGGTTTATCGGCGATAACAGACAGAGCTTGAAGCTGACGACAAAGCCAGAGCCTTACACCTTAGACCGTACATTGCGGTGGGTACAACGGCAGGTAGCACCGACCTTGAAAATGCTGAAAAGGATTGATAAGGGAAACGGAACAGACTACATGAAAACTATCGAACAGCAGGCAAAGCTCACAGAAAAGCATGAAATGATAATCAAACAGCAGACGACCCCTGCAAAAGATTTAGTAGAAAGTTAGGAGTGATGAAAAAATGTGGGAATTATTGAAAGACTTCCTGCTGGTATCTGTTGGAACGGGTATCGGCGTAGCCTTGATGTGTATTTTAAGTGTTGGCAAAGGAGCTGACTATGAAATGAAGAAATTAAAAGAAAGCGAGGACAAATAACATGAATTTCGGGCAAAATTTGTATCAATGGTTTTTAAGCAACGCACAGAGCTTAGTGCTTATGTCGATTGTGGTTATCGGTATCTACTTAGGGTTCAAGCGTGAGTTTTCAAAACTTATCGGTTTCTTGGTAGTTGCCTTGATTGCTGTCGGCTTGGTATTCAATGCTGGCGGTGTGAAAGATGTACTGTTAGAGCTGTTCAATAAGATTATCGGTGCATAAAATTTTATTGTGGGGCTGATGTATGGGTGCTATAATGTGAAAAAAGAAGTAATCGAGGTGTTCTATTTTGAATGAGAGAGAAAAAATTATTCGTTTATGGTTTGATATGTGGTTGAAACAGCAAGACTTAGGAATAGATAAAATTTTTACAGAAGATGTTGTTTATACGGAAAGCTGGTGTCCTAAATATGAAAATCTTAAAACAGTAAAACATTGGTTTAATGAATGGAATACTCGTGGTAAAGTCATTATTTGGGATATTAAACAGTTCTTTCATAAAGAAAATCAAACTGTCGTAGAATGGTATTTTAAAAATGAAATGAATACGGGAAGCGTTGAAGAATTTGACGGTATTTCCTTAATTGAATGGACAGAAGATAACAAAATCAAATCATTAAAAGAATATGGTTGCAATCTGAATAACTATAATCCATATCAACACAGCGATAACCCTCAATTTAGAGATGAAAAAACAAACTGGTTTTAAAACTTAATCAAATTATATCCATATACATAAAGCAGTTAGTCTTAGGATTGACTGCTTTTTTCTTACCTAAAATCAGATTGGAGTGATGAAATGAGCGATATTTTTAAGGATATGCAGGCAAACGTCGGCTGTGATTATATTTCTAACCTGCCCTCTTACAAGCGTAAAGTGTGGCATGAAATGAAGCGATTACCGCTTACGAATTATGATATAAAACAGTTAGAAGATTTTTCAAAGTATGTGTTTGGTATGTCGTACCAGAGCTTAAAAGATGTGATGAAGCAACAGAAAGGACGTGAGGAACAATGCAGGAAACAAGGGTGCTGGTGGAAACGAGAGGAACAACTGGCGAAGAAACAATATCATACTGGTTCGACCTGCCGATAGATGTTGCCGAGTTTGAAGAAAAGTTAGGTATCGGTGCAGAAAGTGGGGATTATCGTATTATCGAAAAGGTGTTGCCTTATGCTGATGAAGTCCACGAACACACCAGCGTGTACCAGCTCAACGAATTAGATTTTATGTACCGCCAGCTTTCAAGTGATATGCAGGAAGAATATGTATCACTACTTACGGTGTTTGAAAATTTAGAAGCACTTTATATTTGCAGGAACGTGATTATTGTTTATCCCGACTGTAAAAGCATGATAGATGTTGCAAGGCAAAAGCTGATGAACGACCCGATGTTCAAGCATTTATCCGAGGACTGTCAAGAATACTACTTTGACTTTGAAGCCTACGCTTCTCACTTGCAGGAACACGGGAAATTTTTAGTAACAGAACACGGTATCTTTGAACTGCCAGAGTAGGAAATGAGGTGGTGCTTATGATTGATGATATGGCGGTTTATATTGCTAATCTTGGCAAATACAATGAGGGCTATTTAGTCGGTGCTTGGTTCACGTTCCCCATTGACGAGGAAGATGTGAAAGAAAAAATCGGCTTGAATGAACAGTATGAGGAATACGCTATCCATGATACCGACAACTTTCCCATTGCGATTGGCGAGTATGTTTCCATTGAAGAACTCAATGAGATGTATGAAATGATAGAGGAACTTCCCGACTATATTGTAGAGTGTCTGGACGAATTTATCAGCCACTATGGGACGCTGGAAGAAGTCGTGGAACATAAGGACGATATTTACTATTATCCCGACTGTGAAACCATGACAGATGTTGCCTACTACTACATAGACGAATTGCAGGCACTTGGGGACATTCCACCCAGCTTACAGAATTACATTGACTATGAAGCCTACGGGCGAGATTTGGATATGGGCGGTTGCTTTATTGAAACAAGCCGAGGTATGTGCGAGATACCATATTAACGCTGGAAGATCAGCGACAAGCATTGTTGCTACTGACAGCGTATTTCTCTTTAAGGGACAGTCTGAAAATGGCTGTCCTTTTCTATTTTGAAAGGAGCTGAAAGAACTTGAAAAAGATTAAAAGCTACACGGGTATCTGGAACGTGGAAAAAGTCTTGTATGCAATCAATGACTTTAACTTACCCTTTCCCGTTACTTTTACACAGATTACATGGTTTGTGATTACGGAATTTATCATCATTCTGTTTGGGGATATTCCCCCACTTTCCATGATTGAGGGAGCATTTCTCAAATACTTTGGTATTCCCGTTGCTCTCACTTGGTTCATGTCGCAGAAAACCTTTGACGGAAAGAAGCCGTACAGCTTTTTGAAATCACAGATAACCTATGCCCTGCGACCAAAAATCACTTATGCAGGAAAAGCCGTAAAACTGCATAAGCAGATATTGAATGAAACAATCACGGCAGTAAGGAGTGTGAACTATGTTCCCGATAAAATATATTGACAATAACCTTGTCTGGAACAAGGACAATGAGGTGTTCGCCTACTATGAGCTGATACCATACAACTATTCTTTTCTATCCGCAGAGCAGAAATTTATCGTGCATGACAGTTTCCGACAGCTTATCGCACAGTCCCGTGAGGGTAAAATTCATGCGTTGCAGATTGCCACAGAAAGCTCAATCCGCAGTATGCAGGAACAGTCAAAGAAGCTGGTAACTGGAAAATTAAAGGAAGTTGCCTGCCAGAAGATAGACGAACAGACCGAAGCGTTAGTATCTATGATTGGGGACAATCAAGTGGACTACCGCTTTTTTCTTGGCTTTAAGCTCATGGTTACGGAAGAACAGCTCAATCTGAAGAACATCAAAAAATCGGTGTGGCTGACGTTCACAGAATTTCTCCATGAAGTGAACCACACGCTGATGAATGATTTTGTTTCCATGCCGAATGATGAAATCAACCGTTACATAAAAATGGAAAAGTTACTGGAAAATAAAATCTCCCGTCGCTTTAAGGTGCGTCGCTTGGAAATCCATGATTTTGGGTATCTCATGGAACATCTTTACGGCAGGGACGGTATCGCTTATGAAGATTATGAGTACCAGCTACCAAAGAAAAAATTGAACAAAGAGACGCTGATAAAATACTACGACCTTATCCGTCCGACAAGGTGTGTGATTGAGGAAAGCCAGCGGTATTTACGATTGGAACATGAGGACAAGGAAAGCTATGTGTCCTATTTTACCGTCAATGCGATTGTAGGAGAGCTTGATTTTCCGTCGTCTGAAATCTTCTATTTCCAGCAACAGCAATTCACATTCCCCGTTGATACGAGCATGAATGTAGAAATCGTGGAAAATCGGAAAGCATTAACGACCGTCCGCAACAAGAAAAAGGAACTGAAAGACCTTGATAATCACGCCTATCAAGCAGGAAGTGAAACCAGCTCAAATGTGGTGGACGCTTTAGACAGCGTGGACGAGCTGGAAACTGATTTAGACCAGACAAAAGAAAGTATGTATAAGTTAAGCTACGTCATACGGGTGTCTGCACCCGATCTTGACGAGCTGAAACGCCGTTGTGATGAAGTCAAGGACTTTTACGACGACCTCAATGTAAAGCTGGTGCGTCCTGCTGGGGATATGCTGGGGCTTCATTCTGAATTTTTACCAGCCAGCAAGCGATATATCAATGACTATGTGCAGTATGTAAAATCAGATTTTTTAGCTGGGCTTGGCTTTGGTGCGACACAGCAGTTAGGAGAAACTACGGGTATCTATATGGGCTATTCTGTTGATACGGGAAGAAATGTGTACCTGCAACCGTCCCTTGCCAGTCAAGGTGTAAAAGGTACAGTTACCAACGCTTTAGCGTCTGCTTTTGTCGGTTCGCTTGGCGGTGGGAAATCGTTCTGTAACAATCTTCTGGTATATTATGCGGTGCTGTTTGGCGGTCAAGCACTTCTGTTAGACCCTAAAAGTGAGCGTGGTAACTGGAAAGAAACGCTCCCAGAGATTGCACATGAAATCAATATCGTAAATCTTACCAGCGATAAGGACAATGCAGGGCTTCTTGACCCGTTTGTGATTATGAAGAATGTAAAAGACGCTGAAAGTCTGGCAATCGACATCTTAACATTCCTTACGGGTATTTCTTCAAGGGACGGCGAAAAATTCCCCGTACTTCGTAAGGCAGTACGCTCCGTTACCCAGAGCGACAGTCGGGGCTTGCTCCATGTGATAGACGAGCTACGCCGTGAAGATACGCCCATATCAAGAAATATCGCAGACCATATCGACAGCTTCACGGACTACGACTTTGCACACCTGCTGTTTTCAGACGGTACGGTAGAAAATGCTATCAGTCTGGATAATCAGCTCAATATCATTCAAGTAGCCGACCTTGTACTGCCAGATAAAGATACCACTTTTGAAGAATACACGACCATTGAATTGTTGTCTGTGTCTATGCTGATTGTGATTAGTACCTTTGCCCTTGATTTTATCCATTCGGACAGAAGCATTTTTAAGATTGTCGATTTAGACGAAGCGTGGGCGTTCTTAAATGTGGCACAAGGAGAAACCTTATCAAATAAGCTGGTTCGTGCTGGGCGAGCTATGCAGGCAGGCGTTTATTTCGTTACCCAGTCTGCCTATGACGTGTCAAAGGAAAGTCTGAAAAACAATATCGGCTTAAAGTTTGCATTTAGAAGCACGGATATAAACGAGATAAAGCAGACCTTAGAGTTTTTCGGTATCGACAAGGACGATGAGAACAACCAGAAACGCTTGCGTGATTTGGAGAACGGACAATGCTTATTGCAGGACTTATACGGGCGTGTCGGTGTGGTGCAGATACACCCAGTCTTTGAAGAACTGCTACACGCCTTTGATACCAGACCGCCCGTACAGAGAAATGAGGTGGAGTGATGAAAGAAAGGATAAAAGGTGTGTTCACAAAAAAGAAGATTTTCCACTTTCTCAAAATGGCTCTGTTCGTGGTGGCACTCTCCCTTATCCTGCTTTCACTTTTGGGGACGGTGGCTCATGCGACGGGGCTTGTAGACGATACCATAAACGCAGAAAATCTTTATTCAAAATATCCCCTTTCCAACTACCAGCTTGATTTTTTCGTCGATAATAGCTGGTCGTGGCTTCCGTGGAACTGGCTCGACGGTATCGGAAAATCGGTACAATACGGGCTGTACTGCATTACCAACTTTGTCTGGACTATCAGTTTGTATTTGAGTAATGCAACGGGCTATGTGGTGCAGGAAGCCTATAAGCTGGACTTCATCAATGATATGGCAGACAGTATCGGAAAGAGCATACAGACCCTTGCAGGCGTTACCGAGAACGGCTTTTCTTCTACGGGCTTCTATGTTGGTTTCCTGCTTCTCATTATCTTAGTGGTGGGAATGTACGTTGCTTATACGGGACTGATAAAACGGGAAACCAGCAAAGCACTTCACGCTGTTATCAACTTTGTGGTGGTGTTCGTGCTGTCCGCTTCATTTATTGCTTATGCTCCCGACTATATCAAGAAGATAAATGAATTTTCATCAGACATCAGTACCGCTTCTTTGGATTTGGGAACAAAAATCATGCTCCCTAACTCCGACAGCGAGGGTAAGGACAGCGTGGACTTGATACGGGACAGCCTATTTTCTATTCAAGTGGAACAGCCGTGGCTCTTGCTTCAATTCGGGAACAGCAACGCAGAAGAAATCGGGACAGACCGTGTAGAAGCTCTCGTATCGGCAAGTCCAGAGGACGAGGACGGGAAAACCAGAGAGGAAGTCGTGAAAACAGAAATCGAGGACAACGACAATAACAATCTGACAATACCGCAGGTCGTGAACCGTTTGGGTATGGTGTTCTTCCTCTTGTTCTTTAACTTGGGTATCACGATATTTGTATTCTTGCTTACGGGCATGATGTTGTTCAGCCAGATACTTTTTATTATCTTTGCAATGTTTTTACCTATCAGTTTTTTACTTTCCATGATACCGAGCTATGAAAGCATGGCAAAGCAGGCAATCGTGAGAGTATTTAATACCATAATGACACGGGCAGGAATAACGCTCATTGTAACGGTGGCATTTAGTATTTCCAGTATGTTTTACAACATTTCCACAGACTACCCATTCTTTATGGTGGCGTTCTTGCAGATAGTATGTTTCGCTGGTATCTACATGAAGCTGGGCGACTTAATGAGTATGTTCTCACTTAATGCTGGCGACAGTCAAAGCATGGGACGACGCATATTCCGCAGACCGTATCTGTTTATGCGACATCGGGCTAGGCGTATGGAACACCGTATTGCAAGGGCGGTAAGTGCTGGCGGTATTTCGGGCGGTGTAGCTGGTGCGGTGGCTGGAAGTGCCGTTGCTGGCAAGAGAGCCGAAAGAAAAAATACGGCTTCTAAAGAAAATCGGGGCAATACCACTTCCAGCATGGGACAGCGTGCAGGTTCAAAAGTCGGTGCTGTTTTAGATACGAAAAATAAAGTGAAAGACAAGGCAAACGCTGTCAAAGAGAATATCAAGGATATGCCGACACAGACCGCTTATGCGGTGTATTCCGCAAAGGAAAAGGCAAAGTCCAGCGTGTCCGACTTCAAGCGTGGCATGGTGCAGGAACAGCAGTCCAGACAGACGGGACGCTTGGAAAAGCAGGAACAGCGTAAGAAAAATATCGCTGACAAACGTATGGAGCTTCAAAAGGCACAAGAAGCAAGGCAGGTACAGCGAAAGGCTGACGGATCAGCGACAACGGGAGCTACCCGTCCCCATGAGCGACCAGTCACAGCTTCAACCATTCCAAAGCCGAGTGTTGAAAAAATGCAGGAAGTCAAACGCCCAGCCACAGCTCCAACTCCGAAAGCAAGTGAGCCAGTCAAGACAAATGTTATCAAAGAGCGTCCGTTATCTTCTGGTGCTTCTGATAAGAAAGCACCCCAGCCTACACAGACAGTACATAGGCAGAATGTAGAAAAAGTGGTATCGCAGGAAACACGCCAGAATGACACCAAAGACCGCAGGATAAAGGTTCAGCAGACCCAGAGCGTCCAGAAGAACCAGCAGACCATAGAGAAAACCCGTAACCTTGTAACGAAGAAAGGACAGAAGAAAAAATGAAACTGAAACATATCGCTATCATTGGCAGTCTGTTTCCTATCCTCTTTTCTCTGGTGCTTTTCTTTGGCGTCCTCATTAGTGCGGACAGCGACGACGAGAACAGCAATTTTTCTTCTGGCATTACGGGTATGAACCTATCCGCAGAAGTCTTGAAACATCAGCCTATGGTAGAAAAATACGCCAGAGAAAACGGTATCTCCGAGTATGTCAATGTGTTACTTGCTATCATTCAAGTAGAAAGTGGCGGTACGGCAGAAGATGTTATGCAGAGTTCGGAAAGTCTTGGTTTACCGCCTAATTCCTTAGATACGGAAAGCTCAATCAAGCAGGGGTGTAAGTATTTTGCGTCCCTGCTTTCTTCCTGCAAAAATCAAGGTATCGACGACTTGAATGTAGCGATACAGTCTTATAACTATGGCGGTGGCTATGTGGGATATGTGGCAGGAAAAGGAAAAAAACACACTTTTAATCTTGCAGAGAGCTTCGCCCGTGAGAAATCGGGTGGAAAGAAAGTAACCTACACCAACCCGATAGCCGTTGCTAAGAATGGGGGCTGGCGGTATGGCTATGGAAATATGTTCTATGTGGAAGTAGTCAATCAGTATTTAGCAGTTCCGCAGGTATCGGGAGAACTGGCACAAAAGGTAATGAATGAAGCGTTGAAATATCAAGGCTGGAAGTATGTGTATGGTGGCAGTAACCCGAATACTTCCTTTGATTGTTCGGGATTGACGCAATGGTGCTATGGAAAAGCTGGTATCTCCTTACCGAGAACAGCACAAGCACAGTATGACGCAACCCAACATCTGCCACTCTCGCAGGCAAAAGCAGGCGATTTGGTGTTTTTCCATTCCACCTATAACGCTGGTTCGTATGTAACACACGTCGGTATTCTTGTTTCGCCGACACAGATGTACCACGCAGGCGACCCGATAGGATATGCAGACCTAAGTAGTAGTTACTGGCAACAGCACTTAATCGGTGCAGGACGAGTAAAACAATAGAAAGGACTTGAAAAATATGTTTAAGAAGAATAAGAAACAGACAGAAACTATCAAAGAACCAAAAGAAAAAAAGGTGCGTACTGTCAAGGTAGGCACACATAAGAAAACCGTGATTGCGTTGTGGGTGGTGCTTGTCGCAAGCGTGAGCTTTGGGGTGTATAAGAATTTTACGGCTATCGACCAGCACACCACCCATGAAAAAGAAATCATTGAACTTTGCTTGCAGGACACCAACGGGATAGAAAATTTCGTGAAAAACTTTGCGAAGTCCTATTACACATGGGATAACAGCAAAGAAGCTATCGAAGCAAGGACGCAGGCAATCAGCGGTTATCTGACAAAGGAATTGCAGGACTTAAATGTAGACACCATTAGAACCGATATACCGACCAGCTCCACGGTTACAGATGTGATTGTATGGCATATCGAGCAATCGGGAGCGGACACTTTTTCTGCTACCTACGAAGTAGATCAGCAGATAAAAGAGGGAGAACAGACAAGCAATGTGAAAGCAACCTATACTGTAAAAGTCTATGTGGACGCAGACGGGGATATGGTAATCGTTCAAAACCCTACCCTTGCACCAGCAGTTGAAAAATCAGACTATGAGCCTAAGACACCAGAAGCAGACGCAAGCGTGGACGCTGATACGGTAAATGACGCTACCGCTTTTCTGGAAACATTCTTTAAGCTGTACCCAACAGCGACGGAAAAAGAGCTTGCTTACTATGTATTGGGAAATGTGATTGAACCTATCGGCAGGGACTACCTTTATTCTGAACTGGTAAACCCTATCTTTATAAAGGACGGCGACAATGTGAAAGTCAAGGTTGCGGTAAAATTCATTGATAATCAGACAAAAGCGACGCAGGTATCGCAGTATGAGCTTGTGCTACATAAGGATAGTAACTGGAAGATTGTAGGATAAATGATATAGCGTGCATTTCCTATCAGATTTGCACGCTTTTACAAAACGACAAGAAAACTGTGCAAAAATATTGACTTGTAATGACCGAATGCTATAATATAAATGACAAGTGTACTTGGTATTATTTGAAGGGAGCGTTATATAATGGATAAAGAAAAAATACTATCACAAAACAAAAAAGAGAATCTATATCTTGATGAATACGAAAAACATATTAAACTTCAAGGGAAATCTTTTGGCTTAATGTTTGTTTTATTTATCTGCATTTTAATTCTTTTCATTAAAGCAGTTTGTAAAGAACCTTACTATGACATAATGACAATTATTGGGTCTGTGGCATTTGGCTCTATGGGTTATGAAGCACATATTTCAAAAAATAAATCCAAATTTGTTATTGCTTTATTCTTTTTTCTATTTATGGGGTATTACTTTTATAAATTTTTAATGGTAGGTTTATAGAATGGACGAACATTTAATTTTGCGAAACAGATTAAAAACTGTACGAAAAGAAAAAAAATTATCACAAACAGAATTAGCTGAACTAGTCGGGGTTTCTCGGAATACAGTTAGTTCTATTGAAACTGGACAATTTAATCCAACAGCAAAATTGGCATTAGTGCTTTGTATAGCTTTAGATAAAAAATTTGAAGAATTATTTTATTTTGATTAAAGGAGAGAACGATTATGGAATTAGAGGAATTGATTGTTGAAATAGTTATAGGATTGTTTTTACTTTTTACATCTTATCAAATAGGTATAAAAGAGAATATTACTTTATTACATGGTTATCATTATACACAACTTGACCCTAAAGATAAAAAGGTGTTTACAAAAAAAATAGGAATAGGCACTTTACTGGTTAGTATTGGTATTCTTGTTATGCCGATTATCAATTTAATCTCTCATTCTGAATTAGGCTATTACATAGGTCTTATTTTGATTGTTGTAGGAGTGTTTTATATCATATTCATCATTGTAAAATACAATGGAAAACTTATTAGCTTTAAAAAGTAGAATTGAGGTATGAATATGATAGGACTGAACAAAAGAGATATAAAAAAGGCATTGAAAGCTGGTGCAAAAGCTGGCGGTGTATCATTGGCTGATGTTCGGGCGGATATTGAAGCTACGATTGATGAAGCTATGAATAGCACCGACCCAGAGGTGCAGGCAAATTTCAAAAAGTATTTTGGGAATAAACGCCCTACACCAGAAGAATATATTTATATCATTACGAAAAAGACAAAGGCAAAATTATAATAAAAGGGTCGTGGAAATGCTTCACAAAATTGTGATCTGCATTATCACGGCTCTTTTACTCTCTGTTTACTTTCAAAACTGTAAGTGTAATTGAATACTGCCCTTGCTATAATTTAATTGTATTCCAAAACAAATAAATGTGGCAGGAAGAAAGGAGCGATTTTTAATGGAACACATTTTAAATTTAGAGCAAGTAAAAAAATACTACGGGGGTAACTCTGGAAATATCACAAAGGCAGTAGACGGTATTTCTATGTATGTAGATAAGGGCGAATTTGTCGCAATCATGGGAGCTAGTGGTTCTGGAAAGACTACCCTATTAAACTGTATCTCTACGATTGATACTGTAACCAGCGGACACATTACAGTCAATAATCAAGATATTACCAAAATCAAGGATAAAGATTTTGCTGATTTCAGACGTGAAAATTTAGGGTTCATTTTTCAAGATTTCAACCTTTTAGATACTTTAACGATTGGAGAAAACATTTCTTTATCATTGGTTATCAACAAACAGAACCCTACTGATATTGAGAAAAGAGTTCATGCTATCGCCGATAAATTGGGTATTCGTGATATTTTATCGAAATTTCCTTATGAAGTTTCTGGCGGACAAAAACAGCGTTGTGCTTGTGCTAGAGCCTTAATCAATGAACCGAAACTGATTTTAGCTGATGAACCGACGGGAGCTTTGGACTCAAAAGCTTCCAGATTATTACTGGAAACAATGTCTGAAATCAACAAGAAAATGCAGGCTACTATTTTAATGGTAACACATGACCCGTTTAGTGCGTCTTTCTGTGAACGTATTTTGTTCTTGAAAGACGGTAAAATATTCAATGAAATTTTCAGAGGGGAAAAAAGCAGAAAAGATTTCTTCAATGAAATACTGGATATATTAACCTTGCTCGGAGGTGAAGTGGGAAATGTTAGGTAAGTTAGCGTATAGAAATACAAAAAGAAATATTAAAGATTATTTGATTTATCTGATAACCGTTACTGCATCCTTTTCTCTTATATTTGCTTTTAATTTGGTGGCAAATTCTGATGAAATTGTAAAGTTATGTTCCAGTATGGATGCATTTAAGAATTCATTGTTCGCTGTAAATATTCTTATTATTTTTGTGATATGCTTTTTGATCAACTATACAACGAAATTTATGTTTGAAAAAAGAAGTAAAGAATTAGGAACATATATGCTTCTTGGCATTAAGAAAAAAGAAATTGCCCACTTAGTTGTAATTGAAAATATACTGTTGGGAATTTTAGCATTTGTATTAGCTATTCCTATTGGCTTTTTATTCAGCCAGTTTGTGTCGTTAGTAATTGTAAACTTACTGGGTATTCCAAAAACTCTCTTTATTTCTTTGAATTTCGTTTCTATTGGACTATTGATAATTTATTTTTTAACTATTTATGTTTTGGTTTTGCTTAATCTATTAAGAAGAATAAGTAAAATGACGATACGTGATTTTCTTTATTTTGACAAACAAAATGAAAAGAAAATGTTCCGTGACAGTAAAAAAAGAAATGTCATTTTTGTTTTAAGTATTATTCTTGGTGCGATTTCTCTTTTTCTCTGGAATTCACGTTGTACTATGGATAATTTTAATAAGCAAGAAACACTTACTTATTTGATGGTAAGCGTAATCATGTTGATTATCAGCATTTATGGTATATCTACAACTTGTGCAGATATGTTCTTGACTGTTATCTTAAAATTTTGTATAATAGGAATTGAAGTTAAATTAGATGCTAAAAATTTGTAATTAAGAAGGAGGGATTCGTCATGTTGGTATTCCAAATGCGTAATGTAGATAAAACATCTACTGTTTTGAAACAGACTAAAAACAGTGATTACGCAGATAAATAAATACGTTAGATTAATTCCTACCAGTGACTAATCTTATGACTTTTTAAACAGATAACTAAAATTACAAACAAATCGTTTAACTTCTGTATTTATTTACAGATGTAATCACTTCAGGAGTGATTACATGAACAAAAATATAAAATATTCTCAAAACTTTTTAACGAGTGAAAAAGTACTCAACCAAATAATAAAACAATTGAATTTAAAAGAAACCGATACCGTTTACGAAATTGGAACAGGTAAAGGGCATTTAACGACGAAACTGGCTAAAATAAGTAAACAGGTAACGTCTATTGAATTAGACAGTCATCTATTCAACTTATCGTCAGAAAAATTAAAACTGAATACTCGTGTCACTTTAATTCACCAAGATATTCTACAGTTTCAATTCCCTAACAAACAGAGGTATAAAATTGTTGGGAATATTCCTTACCATTTAAGCACACAAATTATTAAAAAAGTGGTTTTTGAAAGCCGTGCGTCTGACATCTATCTGATTGTTGAAGAAGGATTCTACAAGCGTACCTTGGATATTCACCGAACACTAGGGTTGCTCTTGCACACTCAAGTCTCGATTCAGCAATTGCTTAAGCTGCCAGCGGAATGCTTTCATCCTAAACCAAAAGTAAACAGTGTCTTAATAAAACTTACCCGCCATACCACAGATGTTCCAGATAAATATTGGAAGCTATATACGTACTTTGTTTCAAAATGGGTCAATCGAGAATATCGTCAACTGTTTACTAAAAATCAGTTTCATCAAGCAATGGAACACGCCAAAGTAAACAATTTAAGTACCATTACTTATGAGCAAGTATTGTCTATTTTTAATAGTTATCTATTATTTAACGGGAGGAAATAATTCTATGAGTCGCTTTTTTAAATTTGGAAAGTTACACGTTACTAAAGGGAATGGAGATAAATTATTAGATATACTACTGACAGCTTCCAAGAAGCTAAAGAGGTCCCTAGCGCCTACGGGGAATTTGTATCGATAAGGGGTACAAATTCCCACTAAGCGCTCGGGACCCCTTGTAGGAAAATGTCCTAAGTGTGGCAACAATATTGTATTAAAAAAATCGTTTTATGGTTGTTCAAATTATCCTGAATGTAAGTTTACTTTAGCTGAACATTTTAGAAAGAAAAAACTAACCAAAACGAATGTAAAAGAATTACTGGAGGGAAAAGAAACCCTGGTAAAAGGAATCAAAAACAAAGAGAAAAAGCCCTACAATGCCGTTGTAAAAATTGGGGAAAAGGGATATATTGATTTTATCTCTTTTTCAAAATAAACATAAAAGCCCTTTAAAGAGGGCTTTTATATATTAATCACAAATCACTTATCACAAATCACAAGTGATTAATCACAAATCACTTGTGATTTGTGATTCTTAATGATACAATATTACTATGTTTTAGCTTTAAAGGCTCGTACAGACTATATGTTTTGTGCGGGCTTTTTTCATACCCGAAAAAATTTAAAAAATTTTTCAAAAGAGGTCATTAAATCACACCTAGCTGTCCTTATATGGTGCGGAAAGAGGGATAAACACTTTTCAAATCATAAAGGAAAGGAGGTGAGATTGATGAAACCGTCTGACTTCCAGAAAACAGTTCAATGTCGTTTTGAAAGTTGTTTAAAGAAAGTTGTCCGTAGTGTCGTGAAAGATTATTACAAGGAATTAAACCGTCGTAAGAATAAAGAAATATCTTTCAGCGAATTGCCAGATGTCCTTGTTGATAAAATGGCTGTTTGGGACGACTACGAAACAGATTATACAATCTTTTCAGTATGTGGCATTGATATTCGTGTCCTTGATGATGAATTGGCAGAAGCCTTGAAGAAACTTCCAGAAAGAAAACGCAATACTCTGTTGATGTATTACTTCTTGGAAATGACAGAAAGTGAAATTGCCAACTTGCAGAAAATCACGCAAAGCGGTGTATTTAGAAACCGACATCACGCTTTGGAAACTATGAAAAAAATACTCAAGGAGGAACATTAGAAAATGAAACAGTTATTTAAGAAACCGTCTTATTACTTGATTTCATCAGCTATGGATTGAAACGAAAAAGCGATTGAAAAATTACTGGCATTTTATGACCCTTACATATCAAAGTGCTGTTTGCGTTCACTTTATGATGAATACGGCAATGTTTATATCGTTGTAGATATGGAATTAAAAGGACGTATCAGAGAAGCACTTATCAAAATGATTTTAGGTTTTGATATTGAAGATATGGACTTAGAACCAGAAGAATAAGCAGTTTTTAGCGGAGCATGATTTAATATCCCCCTCTTTCCTGCTCTGCCACCTGCTTTTATATGAAAGCAACACGCTTTCACCACAGCTCTTTGACAACTGAATAAAGCAGACAGATACGTTTGTGAGATGGCGAGCCACGGGGACTGTACGCCACGACCTTTTCAAAAGAAAGCGAGCGACCCACGCAGTGATCCGAGAGCGACTGTTGGAAAAGTTGTTTTGCCACGACCTATCCTCACAGAATAATGATACGTCCGCATGGTGCGGTTCTGCCCACAAGAATGGGAATAGTTGAGATACTAATGGAGCTTTCCAAAGCCGTCTGCCTGCTTGTAAAAAACGACACACAGTAAAGGGGGGTGCATAGATTATGAACAATACTGATGTGCCTATTTGGGAAAAATATACGCTGACGGTTGAAGAAGCGTCCAAATACTTCCGCATTGGCGAAAAGAAATTGCGTAAATTAGCCGAAGAAAATCTTGACGCTGGCTGGGTTATCGTGAACGGCAACCGTATTCAGATTAAGCGAAAACAATTTGAAAAAATCATAGATACATTGGACGAAATCTAATGTCATTGAGCCGTAGATATGGTATAATAAATATAGCGTATCACGGCTCGTTCCATGACGGAAAGGAGCTTTACACTATGTCTAATGTAAAACGAAAAGACAGTAAAAATCGCAATTTGCGTAATGGAGAGAGCCAGCGAAAAGACGGAAGATACGTTTATAAATATACCGATATATACGGAAAGCCACAATTTATCTATTCTTGGAAACTTGTACCGACAGACAAGACACCTGCTGGAAAGCGTGATGATATATCGTTGAGGGAAAAAGAAACACAGATTAAAAAAGACCTTAACGACGGTATCGATACAGCAGGCGGTAAAATGACAGTCTGCCAGCTCTACGACAAGAAGAACAGCCAAAGAAAGAACATCAAGAGGGCTACTGAAAAAGGACGACAGTATCTTATGAACGCTCTGAAAAATGACCCATTGGGTATGAGGGCGATTGATACTGTTAAGCAGTCGGACGCTAAAGAATGGGCTATCAGAATGAGCGAAAAAGGATACGCCTATAAAACGATTGATAACTACAAGCGTTCCTTGAAAGCGTCATTTTACATGGCGATACAAGACGACTGTATCAGAAAGAACCCGTTTGAATTTAAGCTAAGTGATGTTCTGGAAGATGATACGGAGCAGAAAGTTATCCTTACACCAGAGCAGGAAGAACGCCTGCTTGCCTTTATGGAAAAGGATAAGATTTACAGCAAGTATTATGATGAGGTTGTGCTTCTGCTGGAAACGGGACTTCGTATTTCTGAATTTTGCGGACTAACGACGCATATTGATATGCAGAACAGAATACTCAATATAGACCACCAGTTATTGAAAGACAGCGAAATCGGCTACTATATTGAAACGCCAAAGACCAAAAACGGAAAACGAGAACTTCCATTGACAGAACGGGCTTATCAAGCAATCCAAAGAATACTAAAGAACAGAGGAAAGGCACAACCGTTGATTGTAGGTGGTTATAGCAATTTCCTATTCTTGAACCGTGAGGGCTTACCTAAAGTTGCAGGAAACTATGAGGGCATGGTGCGAGGACTAATTAAGAAGTATAACAAGTATCACACGGACAAGTTACCGAACATCACACCACATTCATTCCGACATACTTACTGTACGAATATGGCAAACAGAGGAATGAACCCAAACACCCTGCAATATCTTATGGGACACGCTAACATAACCATGACACTTGGCTATTATGCACACGGTACATTTCAATCTGCAAAAGCAGAACTGGAAAGACTGGCTTGTTAATATCGGAGCTTATATTTACTACTCATTTACTACTTTTGGTTGCATTTTCATGCTGGTAAATGCCAGCTTATGCAAGGTATCTTCCAAAAAGAAAATACCGATAAAGCCCTAAAATACGGGATATATCGGCATTTACCAACTTATGAAAAGATAATCAGAAATTTAGTAAGTTTTTATACAAAAAAAAGATATTATTTTAAAGGCAAACCTGTTGAAAGGCAGGAGCGCAAAGCCAGAAGGGACTAAAGTCAGAAAGCTTGACCATGTCAGCCGGTTGCCACTGTTTCCATATCATCATAATATATGGAAAAGATGTTTGAACAGAAGAGATTCCGATACCTTTTATACTATATAGATGTGTCATTTTAGAGAAATATAGTAGGGACACTGGCAGATTTTGGCAAGTGTCCTTTTTGCATGCAAAAATGGGTAACAAAACTGGCAGGGACAGGTTTTCTGTATACAGATAAAAGCAAGATGAAGAAGGCATAAGACGGAGAAAGGATTTTTATAAAATGAAAAATTATGAAGACAAAATATATTCCTTAGGTGAGACTGTAACGGGGCAGACACAGGTCATGTCACAGGTCGTACAGAAAACACTGGAAAATAATGGCGGGGTAGGTATAATGACAGGATCTTATGACCAAAACCTGTCTATTTTGTCTGTGAATAATCTGCTGTTGCATAGTACGGGATATACATTCGATACTTTCATGGAACAGACAAAAGGCTCATTGAGAAATTTCTTTTATGACGAGGAAGATAGACTGGAGCGAGACCGTTTTTTGCAGCTTCACGGAACAGGAGAAGCACAGATCCTTGCAGCAGACGGTACAGTGAAAAATGTACGGCTTTGTAAAGAGGATGCGACAGATGAGGCGGGCAGACAGATCTGGGTTATGTCCGTACAGGTCAACTGGGATCATGTAAATTTGACACTGCTCAATGAGGCTATCTGTTCCGGCTTCTGGTATTTTGACTGTGACGAAAACAGTGAGATTGTGAATGTAAACTGGAGTCATGAATTCCGAAAAATGCTTGGCTATCATGACACTCTGGACTTTCCGAATAAACTGGAATCCTGGTCGGATCTTCTGCATCCACAGGATAAAGAAAGAGTAATGGTGCAGCTTCAGGCGGCAATTAAGGATAAGACGAACCAGATAAAATACCAGGTAGAGTATCGTATGAGAATGAAGGATAATCAATACCAGTGGTTTCGGGCATCGGCAGAAGTAATACGCCGTCTGGATGGTTCTGCCAGCAGGATTGCCGGAATTTTTATTAACATTGATGGGGAGAAAAAAGAAATCATGCAGGCACAAAAATCTGCTGCTTTCCACCGGGCTTTTACGAAAGCAGATTTGTGCGAGTATTATGTGAATCTGGAAGCGAATACTTTTGATACCTTTAAGGTTGAACCGTCCCTGATGACCGTCTTTGAACAGAGTCATACGTGGGATGAATTGATCCGGCATTTTGTGGATTCCTATGTTGTGGAGACAGATAAGAAGGCGGTATCCTCTTTTTACGACCGTGGTTATATTGCAGAAAGGCTGAAGGGTCTGGAAACCGAATTGGCTTTAGAGTGCCGTATCACTCTGAATGGAAAAGAACGATGGGTCCGCAATGTGGTCATACGTGGCGAGATCGAGGATTCAGAATATGCCATGATCTTTCTGCGTGATATCACAGAGGCAAAAGTAGAGAGCGCACGGCATCTGCAGATGGCAGCGGATAATGCTTCCATGGAGCAGCTGATTCAGAGTATTGTGCGTCTGGTTGACCGCTTTGTTGTCTGTGATCTGGAAAATGACAGATATGAATTCTACAATCTGAATGGACAGATGATATATAAACCTCTGGGATTTTATCATGATTTTCAGATGCAGGTTCTTGAAAAATATAAGACACTGGAACCATTGGAAGCTATAGATATCCTGATAACCCCGGATAATATTCGGAAAAAACTGAAAAGTGAAAATGATATTTATAAGTTTGAGTATTGCAGCCTGGATGAAAAGACTTATAAAATCGCTTCTTATATTCCCTTGGAATGGAAGAATGGAAAGCTGGAAAAGGTATTGCTGGCATCCATGGATGTGACACAGGAAAAGAAAGCAGAGATTGAATCCCGTCAGGCACTGAAAGAAGCTTACCGGTCCGCAGAAAATGCAAATCGTGCGAAAACGGAATTCCTTTCCAATATGTCCCATGATATCCGGACACCAATGAATGCGATTGTGGGTCTGACGGCAATCGCAGGAGCAAATATTGAGAGCCAGGACAGAGTCATTGAATGCCTCAGCAAGATCACAGAATCAAGCCGCCATCTGCTGGGGCTGATCAATGAAGTATTGGATATGGCACGTATTGAAAGTGGAAAAATGACACTGGCACAGGAAGATTTCAATCTGTCAGAGCTGGTAGATAATCTTATTACACTTACGAAACCGGTGCTTGATGAACATAAACATAATTTTGATATACACATCAATCATATTGAACATGAGGCTGTCTGTGGTGACAGCTTGAGGATTCAGCAGGTATTTGTGAATCTGATGAGTAATGCGATCAAGTATACACCGGATGGTGGAAATATTACTTTTTCGATAGAGGAAAAACCCAATGGATTTTCAGAACTTGGATGCTATGAATTTACGATTGAGGATAATGGAATCGGTATGTCACCGGAATTCCAGAAAATCATGTTTGATCCTTTCAGCCGTGCAGATGACCAACGGACAACCAGAGTTCAGGGAACCGGTCTTGGAATGGCAATCAGCAGAAATATTGTGAACCTGATGAATGGCACTATTAAAGTGGACAGTACCTTACATAAGGGAACTAAAATCACAGTAACAATTTATCTGGAGCTTCAGGAACAAGAAAAAGAACAGGACAAAAATCTGATGAATCTGCCGGTTCTGGTAGTGGATGATGATAAGACATGCTGTGAAAGTACAGTTGCCACACTGAAGGAAATCGGTATTATGGGTGAATGGGTTCTCTCTGGCAGGGAAGCCGTTGAGTGCTGTTATGCACGGCATGAGTTGAAAGATGATTACTTTGCTGTTATTTTAGACTGGAAGATGCCGAATATGGATGGTATAGAGACTGCCAGACAGATCCGGAAACGGATCGGGAAAGAGATTACCATCATTGTACTGACATCCTATGAATTCAGCGAAATTGAAGAAGAAGCAAAGGCTGCAGGTGTAGATGCTTTTATTGCAAAACCGCTGTTCCGTTCCCGGCTGACGGCTACACTGCGGCAGTTTACTTCAGGCAGAAAAGAAAAAACAGCAAGAAATTATTTGGAGAAGCTGTCAGAATCAGACTACACGGGAAAAAAGATTCTGCTGGTTGAGGATAATGAGTTGAACAGAGAAATTGCTGGTGAAATTCTGCAGATGACAGGTGCAAAAGTGGAAACGGCAGAAAATGGAAAAATCGCAGTTGAAAAAGTGGAAGCTTCTCCGGAAGGATTGTATGATCTTGTTTTTATGGATATCCAAATGCCTGTCATGAATGGTTATGAGGCAACTGCAGCAATCAGGAGCCTTCCGGGTGAAAAGGGTAAACTGCCTATTGTTGCCATGACTGCCAATGCTTTTGCAGAAGATGTACAGCTGGCCAAAAATACAGGCATGAATGGACATATCGCGAAACCGCTGGATATGAATAAGCTGAATGATGTTCTGGAAAACTGGCTGTAATTGACTTCCTGGATACATGGGAAAAGCAGCTAGGAAACATAGAGAGGGTTTTGTTATGACAGAAACCCACAGAATACCGTATGTGTGATGGCAGTTGGCACAGGATGCTTTTTACTGTAAAAAAAGGGATGAGTCTGGAAATGTAACCCATGTTTGCAAAATACGTGAAGAGTTGAGGCGTTTTTGTATTAAACTAAAATTAGGGAAAAGACATGTGAAATACGATGATGAAAAATAACTATATAAAACAAAAAAGAAAAGATCAAAATCCGGTAAATCATTGGAAAATTTTTGAGGGACGGTTGGTATTCCTTCTGGCAATGGTGATTTTGTTTGTTGTTGCATATACTTTTATTTTACAACAAGCATATACCCAAACTGCTCTGAAAACAGAAATTGAACGAGATATTTCCAGTGCAGATGCGGTTCATAAGCTGGTAAATCACAGACTGGGACGAAAAGATTTTAATGAAATAAAAAGTAAAGCTGATGAGAATACAGAACTATTCAAGAATATGTCGACATATATGAATGAAATCAGAACGCTGAATTCTACGAGATATATTTACACAGCAACCAGAAATGAAGACGGTAGATTGATTTACGTTGTAGACGGACTGGATCCATCGGCTGGTGACGTCAGACATCCAGGAGATCCGATTGAAAAGGAGATGGTTCCTTATATAGAAAAAGCACTTTCTGGAAAAACAGTATATTCTCAGGATATTGTTGATACAACATGGGGACCTATTTTTACAGCCTGTTATCCTGTGACAGCGGAAGATGAATCTAATGAAGTAATAGGTGCTTTCTGCATAGAAATGGATATGCAGAAAGCGTATGGAATGGTTGAGAAGACGAATAAGTTAAGTATTGTACTGGGATGCATTACAGCGTGTATTTTGTTAATATTATGTACCTGTGGATATTCTGTATATAAGAAGCAAAAAGAAAATGAGCAGAAACAGCAAAAACTGTTGCAGGAAGCTGCAAGATTGGTCGATTCAGCTAATAAAGCAAAATCAACATTTCTGTTTAATATGTCTCATGATATTCGTACCCCTATGAATGCAATCATTGGATATGCAGAATTGGGAGAGAAACATTTAAAGGAGCCAACTATATTAGAGGATTACTTTGAAAAAATATTATTGTGCGGAAAGAAAATGCTGCATTTGATTGATAACATTCTTGAATTAGCACGAATCGAAAACAACCAAGCAACGCTGGATGAAACAATAACAGATGTTTCTAAAAACTTTGATTTATGTATTGATATGTTTAGGAAACCGATAGAAGAAAAACATCAAACACTGAAAGTCAATAAGAACATTCGATATCCATACCTGTATATGGATGATGCAAGATCATCTGAAATTACGATTAACATTTTGAGTAATGCTGTGAAATACACGGGTGAAGGCGGTAACATAAGCTGTACATTGAACCAATATCCCGGCGAAAAAGAAGGTTGGAGTGTATTAGAGCTTATTATAGCAGACAACGGAATCGGAATGTCAGAAGAATTCCAAAAACATATTTTTGAATCATTTTCACAGGAACGATCTTCGTCAGACAGCGGAATAGAAGGTAGCGGACTTGGCATGGGAATCGTGAAGAAACTGGTGGATTTAATGAATGGCAAGATCACAGTTCAGAGCAAACCGGGAGCAGGTTCTACTTTTACAATCACGCTTCCATTAAAAATAGCAAATGAGGAAGAAAGGAATCCGAAACATGCAGACGGTCAGTTGAATATCAAAAAACTGGAAGGAAAAAGGGTTCTTCTGGTAGAAGATAATGACTTGAACGCAGAAATTGCAACGGAACTTTTGACGGAAGAGGGAATCATGATAGAAAGAGCGGAGAACGGCGTTGCATGTATTGATATGCTTAACAAAGCAAAGCAAAATTACTACAGTCTGATTCTGATGGATATTCAGATGCCGATTATGAACGGATATGAAGCATCCAGGAGAATTCGAGAACTGAAAGACGGTAACAAATCGCAGATTCCAATTATTGCAATGACAGCAAATGCGTTTGAAGAAGATAAGAAGATGGCTTTTGCAAGTGGCATGAATGATCATGTTGCAAAACCAATAGATATGAATGTATTATTGCCGACTATTATGAAATATATGTAAAGGAAGAAAGAAGGACACTGATTTTGCAGTCAGTGTTCTTCTTACATATCAGTCGACTAAAGAAAAACATTTTATAGTTGTACATTATCTCGTTGAGAAGGGTAAATCTGTGAACTTTGTTCACTAAGCAGATCAGTGAAATTTTGACGAATGATATTTCAAGTCTTTTGCTTTTTCAGTAATTCTTGTAATCAATAAGAAGATTATTCAAGAAAAACAGGGAAAAGATAAGCCGGAGAGAGGAGCTGATTTTTGTGTGAGATAATTGAAAAAGGAATGGAAGTTACTGTTTTGGTAGCTTTCATTCCTTTTTTGACGTGAGAGAAGAGTTATTTTTGATTAAATAGATTGTTACATTCGTCTATAATAGCTTCAACTGTGCGTACCTGTGATGGTGTGAGCTTGCGGAGCTTATCTGAGAAAATCAACAGATCCTTATCTATAATTTCACCAGTGAGCAAATAGTCGGCACTTACTTCTAAAGCAGAGGAGATTTTTAACAGATTTTCAGGTCTCATTGCCCGTTTTCCTGATTCCGCATAAGAAACAAACTGGGTAGTGACTTCCCCTTTTCTGCAAGTGCTTCTTGAGTGAGTCCCAGCTTTTTTCGACGATCCATAATTCTTTTTCCAATTTCCTATAAACATAATTCGTTATCCGACATTAGTATAAAACCTCTCCTCTCGTATTGTTAAATTATATCCACAATAGATGATAAAAATAAGCGTCTACTGTTCGCTAAAATCAACAATACGATATATTATCAGAGATAAATATTGAAAAATCGTGGATGCATAACAAGTAGAAAAAGTAGTGTATGGGAATACGAAAAAGCGAACAGCTATAATGAAAGAAAATGAATTTTCAGGAGGACTATGATTATGGAACAGATGGATTTTTCAATAGAGGTATCAGAAAGTGAGATAGAAAAATTTGCAGATTATTTATACCAGAAAGAAAATGCAAAGGCAACAATCAATAAATATATGGCAGATATAAAAAAGTTTTTATTTTTTTTGGCAGATGATAAGCGGATCAATAAAAAAGTATTGTTGCAATATAAAGAATGGCTTGTTCAAAAATATGCTGTCAATAGTGTTAATTCGATGCTTGCCGCATTGAATCAGTTCCTGGAATTTTTGAATGTAGGAAATCTGAAAGTGAAAAGAATAAAAGTGCAGAAGCAGTCTTTTTTACAGGATCAGAAAGAAGTGACAGAAAAAGAATGCAGGAAATTGATTGCAACAGCTATGGCAGAAGGAAAAGAACAGCTTGCATTGTGTATTAAAACAATAGCATGTACCGGAATTCGGATCAGCGAAATAAAATATTTTACAGTGGAGCGTGTAAAATCTGGAAAGATAGAGATTTATAATAAAGGAAAATATAGAAGGATTTTTTTGCCGAAGGTATTGCAAAGGAAACTTCTTTCCTATTGCCATAATAACCAAATAGCAGAAGGTTGGATATTTGTCACGAAAAATGGGAAGTTAAAAGACAGAAGTAATATTTGGAGAGAAATGAAACGATTAAAAGAAAAGGCAGGAGTAGCAGAATCAAAAATATTCCCGCATAATTTTCGACATCTATTTGCAAGGATTTATTATAAAGTAACAAAAGATATTACAGGTCTTGCAGATTTACTTGGACATAGCAGCATCAATGTAACGAGAATATATACAGCAACTACAGAAACAGTATTCCAAAAGAAGCTGGATAAGATTGTCGAACAGGAAATATTGGAATGTACAACATAATATCTGTTATGTTGTACAGTGTCTCTATTAACCTGTTCTACCCTATTTCTGCAAGTCATTCATTTCCTCAAAAAGAGAACTTTAAACAATAAAAATAATAAAGATTATAGCCAATTTCCCAAGAGCGGTACTTAAATAGGGCACAGCTACCAAAAAAATCAGAAAGGAACTATGTAATATGAACAGCATAACAGATAACATGGTGCTATTTAACATTATATCGTACGAAAAGTAATCTGTCCATAAACAACATAACAGATATTATGTTGTATTGATTTTGCAATGGATAAGGAGTAACGATGGCATATACTGTAAGAAAATTACTTGAATCAGAACAGTTCCCGAAAATGAAGCTGCTTTGCGGTGAAAAAGGTCTAGATTTGGAAGTGAAAGGCATTCGAATAATCGAAATTGAAGATATGGAGCGATACCTGACGGGTGGTGAAATACTCATAACCAGTCTTCAGGTATATTTATCATGCAGTGATCGAGAAGTAGAGCAGCATTTTGAAGATTTAGTTAAAAGTGATATAAGTGGATTCATTGTAAAGAAAAGAAAAGAATATGATCCTACAGGACGCAGATTGAGTTTATTAGAAAAACACTGCAAAAAATATGAAATTCCTCTGGTAGAAATTCCAGGAGATTTATATTACTGGGGAATTATCCGACATGTTATGATGCAGGTATTCGATAAAGACACTGCACGCTTAAAGTATTTTAAAATTACACATGATAATTTTAATACGTTTATTTTAAAAAATAATGGATCAAGCAATACAGCAAGTGATATTATCAAATTTTTAAGCATCATGATCGAGAATCCTGTTGTATTGTATTATGGTAATCTTAATTGTATGGTTTCAACAAACTTGGACAACTCCAAGTTAATATTGTCAGATGAAATTCAGCCATATAAACCCAATATTATTACGAAATTTCAATATATGAAGCAGATGAAAGGAAGCTGTGTTCAATATGTAGTGAAATTTGCCATATTGAGTGAGGTGGAAATATATATAACAATAACAGAAGAAAATAGAGAACTGACAGAACTTGATTATATGGCAATCGAGAATGCGATTATTAACTTGCAGTATGGATTTTTGAGTGAATTTGCACAGGATGAAGTGAAAAAGAAGTATCAGAGAGATATTATCCAT
>NZ_JAQEUJ010000018.1:0-1075 GCF_027695515.1 Coprococcus sp. LG101-27 | reverse complement strand
ACTAAGTGTTCCATCCAGTTATATTCCAAAAATAACAAAAAAATTAAAACAAGCAGGAATCATAAAAGCCTGTGAAGGGATAAAGGGTGGATATCAGATTGCAAAACAGCCAGAGAATATATCTTTAAGGGATGTGATATCGTGTACAGAATCCACCATGGCAATTAGCAGGTGCCTGGAAAAAGAGGGAGGTTGCTCCAAAAATTATATAGCCTGCTGTAAAGTACATCAGATTCTGCTGGATCTGCAAAATATATACAATAACCGCTTGGAAAGCGTAAAGATATCAGACATTATCCGTCCTGGTAAGGATGAATATCTTGGAAAATTTTATGTGATTATAAAAGTTAATCTGAGAGAAAAAGATTATGAATGTATTTATTCTCATAATCATGATGTCTATGAACAAGTAAAAACAGCAGAATCATATGATGACTTTATAAAAAAATATGCGGAAAAATATATTTGTGAAGCAGACTGGGTAAATGTCCAGAAATGTCTTGCAGGTGAGAATTTAACAGAACATCTTGTAGATGGATGTGTGGAAGAAGAAATTTTCTATCGCGGAATCATCGAAAATAACGGTACATCGTATGTATGGATGAAAGCTAGTAAGTATGTGGATGTAAAGGAAAATACAGCAATTATTACATTTCATAATACAAAAGTGATTCCGAATACGATTGTAACAATGGAACAGGAGCTAAGAAAAAAAGAACAGGATGTTTGTATGGAACTCGAAAATGCGACTATTAACTTACAGGATGGATTTTTGAGTGAATTTGCACAGGATGAAGAAAAAAAGACGTATCAGAGAGATATTATCCAAAATATTCTGAATGGATTACTGAGTTCGAAAGAAATGACTGAAGCGGCAGCACAGCTCGGAATGAAAGAAAGCGATACTTACAGGGTTGTTGATTTTCATACCATCACAAAAAATGTACAAAGAAAATATACAAAAGAACAGCTTCACGAAGTAGGTGTTATCGAGGGTGAATTGATGAATCTTTTGCCGGATGCGCTTATTTACAGAAATATGGATCAGATTGTTATGATTCAACAGGTAGATTCC
>NZ_JAQEUJ010000017.1:0-76483 GCF_027695515.1 Coprococcus sp. LG101-27 | reverse complement strand
TAAGAATCTAATTATTTTTCCTTAACTTAATGACATTGGGCGCATGCCCTGCTTTTCACATTTAAAAAAAGAATGTGCCGAAGCACATTCTCATTTTGAATTCTTTTATAATTCTTCCGGATCAACCTGTTTTCCGTCTCTCCAGATTCTTTCCAGATCATAGAAAACACGGTTTTCTCTGTCAAATACATGAACGATAATGTCGCCAAAGTCAAGAAGCACCCAGCTTCCAAGGCCATAGCCTTCACGCTGTTTGACTTCATATCCTGCTTTTGCAAGTTCTTCTTCGACATTATCGACAAGAGCTCTTACCTGGCTCTCATTGGTTCCGTTTGCAATAATAAAATAATCTGCAAGCACAGAGATTCCTGCAATGTCAATTACACGGATATCTTCGCCTTTTTTGTCAGCGAGTGCTTCGCAGGCAAGTTTTGCCATCTCTCTTGACTGCTCGATTGTCTGCATCAGTTTTTGTCCTCCTTTTCGGAATCACTGTTTTTCAGGTTTTTATAATATAAAAATGTCTCTTCTGTCGCAGGATCTAACGTTGCACCTTTTTCGGCAAGATATGCAAGTGTATCTTCCAGAATACGGTAAAGACATGCATCGATATCTACAAATGCAAGCGCACGTACTTCCGGAAGATTTGGTGCAACATCTCTTCCAGGCTCAATATAATCTGCGATATAAATGATCTTATCAAGCAGAGACATATTCGGACGACCGGTTGTATGAGACTCGATCGATCGTAGAATCTCTTCATTTTCTATTCCATATTTTTTCCAGGCAAAAAATGCGCCCAGCTTTGCGTGCAGAAGTCCCGGATTTTTGTTCTCTGCATCGGAAATTTCGATATGATTTTTCTCGCAGAGCTTAATCTTTTCATCTGCCGGCACACATTTTGCACAGTCATGTAAAAGTCCTGCCGTCAAAGCCTGCTCCAGATTGGCACCATAACGCATGGCAAGGCAGCCTGCCGTATGCATCACACCGATCGTATGATCATAACGGTCTTTATCCAGGTACCGTTTTACTTTTTTCTGCATCTTAAGTATTGTTTCCGTCATGTTCACTCACCTGATATAATCTGTTCAAATCTATATAATCTGCAACCTTTTTCGGAATCGGAAGATCTTCTGTCTCTCCTCCTCGGATCATCTGCCGGATCTCACTGGAAGAAACCGGCATCACAGGGGTACGGAGAAGCCGGATATCACATGCATACTTTTCTTTCAAATATGTGATCTGACGGCGCATTTCTTTCGGCGCTCCTGCATCATCCCGATATGCTGCCAGGATGACCGCTGTTTTCAGAAGTCTTTCCGGACATTTCCAGGTTTCCAGATTGAAAAGAGAATCCGCACCGATGATAAAATAAAATTCATCCTGCGGATAAGTCTCTTTAAAATACTCCATTGTCTGATAGGAGTACGAAGTTTCCTTTCGATCCATTTCATAGGTACAAAGCCGGAAATACGGGATCTCTTCAATTGCAAGGCGTGTCATTTCGGCACGGTCCTGTAAATCTTTTCGTATTTCCGGATTTGATTTATGGGGCGGATTGCCGTTTGGCATATACCACACTTCATCCAGATGGAACTGCTGGTATGCATATTCACCAAGCATCAGATGCCCGTTGTGGATGGGATCAAATGTTCCGCCCATAATACCGATTCTCATAATCTATACTCCACTCATTAAGGAAGAACGATTTTCTTCTTGTCGTCTTTTCCCTCTTTATAAAGAACGATTTTTCTTCCGATAACCTGTACCACCTGGGAACGTGTACGCTCTGCAAGGATCTCTGCCATTCCACGCAGATCATCTCCACAGTTCTGAAGAACGTGAAGCTTGATCAGTTCTCTTGCTTCAAGCGCTTCTGCAACAGCTGCGGTAAGTTCCGGTGTTACGCTGGATTTACCGATCTGAAGGATCGGATCCATTGTCATCGCAAGGCTCTTTAAATAGGCTCTCTGTTTGGAAGTCATAAAACTTCTCCTTTCTGAAATTATGTTCTTTTCTAACGGTAATATTCAAACTGAAGACCGTACATACGGATAGTATCGCCTTCCTGAACACCTGCATTTTCAAGCTGTTCAAGGATACCGGTTTCTTTCAGGAATTTCTGGAAGAAAGCAAATCCCTTCTCGGAATCCAGATTGGTGTAACCAAGCATCTTTTCGATCTTTGGTCCCTCTACTACAAATATATCGTCTTCTTTTTCCACGGTATATGGAAGATCCATGTGGATAATCTCTTCTTCCGGGAAATATTCCTGTTCAAATACGATCGGCTTGTCATCCAGTTTCTGAAGTTCATTATTTACATAGTAAAGAAGATCAGAAAGTCCTTCTCCGGTCACACCGGAAATCGGGAATACCTTGATTCCCTTTGGTTCAAACTCATCTCTCAGTCTCTGGATCGGATCTTCATCTTCGGAATAGATCAAGTCAACCTTGTTCGCTGCAATAACCTGCGGACGCATGGAAATTTCTTTGTTATAGGCTTCCAGCTCAGCGTTGATCTTATAAATGTCTTCAACCGGATCACGTCCTTCGATACCTGCCGCATCCACAACATGGATCATCATCTTGGTACGTTCAATATGACGCAAAAATTCATGTCCAAGTCCGACACCTTCTGATGCTCCTTCAATCAGTCCTGGAATATCTGCAATAACAAATCCCTTTGCACCTTCCAGATCTACAACTCCAAGGTTCGGGCTGAGTGTTGTGAAATGATAATTTGCAATCTTTGGCTGTGCATTGGTTACACGGGAAAGGAATGTAGATTTACCAACATTCGGGAAACCTACAAGCCCAACATCTGCGATCACCTTAAGTTCCAGATTCACCCAGAGTTCCTGTGCAGGCTTTCCCGGCTGTGCATACTTCGGAACCTGCATGGTAGAGGTTGCAAAATGCATATTTCCAAGACCGCCCTTACCGCCTTTTAAGATAATCTGGCGCTGGTTCTCGCCCGACATATCGGCAATGACTTTATTGGTCTCTGCTTCACGGATAACTGTCCCTTCAGGAACTTTCAGGATCAGATCCTTTGCATCCTTACCATGGCAGCGCTTTTTGCCGCCTTCCTCTCCGTCCTGTGCTTTATATTTTGTTTTGTGACGGAAATCTACCAGTGTGTTAAGACCTTTGTCCACTTCAAAGATTACATCACCGCCACGACCGCCGTCGCCTCCGTCCGGACCGCCATTCGGAACATATAATTCCCTGCGAAAGCTGACGTGACCGTCGCCGCCCTTTCCGGATCGGATATATATTTTTGCTCTGTCTGCAAACATAATATGTCCTCCTTATTTATGACTAAAAACAAGGCTTCAAACCCAAAAAGTTTGAAGCCTCTGTTAGATCTGCTTATTCAGCTACTGGATAGATAGAAACCTGTTTCTTATCTCTTCCTTTTCTTTCAAAACGAACAACACCGTCAACCAGTGCAAATAATGTATCGTCACCACCGCGACCTACATTGATTCCTGGATGAATCTTTGTTCCGCGCTGTCTGTAAAGGATGTTACCAGCTTTTACAAACTGTCCGTCTGCTCTTTTTGCTCCAAGTCTCTTAGATTCAGAGTCACGACCGTTCTTTGTAGAACCAACTCCTTTTTTATGAGCGAAAAACTGAAGGTTTAATTTCATCATGGTTGTTACACCTCCTCGTATGTCAAATCCATATATTCTCTGTAGTTCTCATCTTCTGCAATCTCTTCCAGACCAAGAACCATCGCGTCAAGCAAAAGCTTTGCCTCGCGAGTCGGATTACCTTTAAGTCGATAGTCAATGAGTCCTTTGGATTCATCGGATACAAGGCTTGTACGGTCATCCGCAAATTTCTCAATGGCATTCAAAGTATTGATCGTAAGTACGGAAACAGCTGCGCAGACAATATCCTGTCCTTCTTCACTGAATCCTGCATGACCATGTGCTTTGAAACCTACACATTGATGTTTTTCATTTTTATAAATGGTTACTCGTATCATATAACCACCAGCTTCTTACGCGTTGATCTTTTCGATCTTAACTGCTGTATACTGCTGTCTGTGTCCGTTTTTCTTGTGGTAACCTGTTTTTCTCTTATACTTGTAAACGATAACTTTTTTAGCTTTTCCGTCACCAATTACAGATGCTTCAACTGTTGCACCTTCTACTACTGGTGTTCCAACTTTAAGCTCGTCACCACTTACTGCGAGAACCTGGTCAAAAGTATAAGACTGTCCGGCTTCCACACCAAGCTTTTCTACTTTAATGATATCGCCTTCGGCTACTTTGTACTGTTTACCACCTGTTGCTATAATTGCGTACATATGGCACCTCCTATTATCATTACTCGCCAACTACGGTGTCTGATCAAATCAGGACTTATAACCTCGTTGTGCGGCATACCTCTGTATTATACAGTGGTATACCGCACAAAGTCAACCCCTAATTTGCGATTTTTTTAATTTTTTCGTAACAATATCCGATAATGTCTTTACGTGTTATGATTCCTATGAAATTCTCCTGGTCATCTATGACCGGAACAAAGTTCTGATCCATCGCTTTTTCCATCAGATCTTCCATATTAGAATCAGCGCTTACCGGCCGGTAATCTGCCCTTCTCTCAATCTTCGTGATCGCAATGTCTTCTGCTCCTTTCAGATTCAGGATGTTCAGCTTCTTAAGTCCCCAGAGCAGGTCTCCTTCGGTGATTGTGCCGACGTATTTACCTTCCCGGTTGATCATCGGAATGGATGAGTATTTGTGGTACTCCATGATTTCCATTGCCTGTCTGAGCGTGTGGTAGTCATATACAAATGCCACTTCTGCTTTTGGCTTCAGGAAAAATAATATGTTCATTTTCGTATCCTCTCTTGTATGAATGTTCTGTACAGGGGAGTTTTCCCCAACACCTGTACTATACCATATTTGAGGATCGAATTGAAGATTTACAGCTGAGTGTTAACAAAAATATCATAAATTGCTTTGATTGCTGCTTCAAAGTCGTGCTCTCTCACACCGATGATAATATTTAACTCGCTGGATCCCTGGTCGATCATTTTTACATTGACATGTGCATGTGCCAGTGCGGAGAAAATTCTTCCGGCTGTACCGCGCGTCTGGCGCATTCCACGTCCAACAACAGCGATCAGTGCAAGATCGGATTCCAGTTCGATGTCATCCGGATTCACGGCACGGTGGATGCCCGCAAGCACTTTCTGCTCATGTTCTTCAAATTCATCCTGATGGACGAAGATAGTCATAGTATCAATTCCTGACGGCATATGTTCAAAAGAAATCCCTTCATCTTCAAATACACCAAGAACCTTGCGACCAAATCCGACTTCTGAGTTCATCATTGCTTTTTCAATTGTAATAGAAGCAAATCCACGCTTTCCTGCAATACCGGTAATTGTATACTTCGGCTTTCTGCAGGTTCCTTCTACGATCAGAGTACCCTTTTCTTCCGGTGCGTTTGTATTACGGATGTTGATCGGGATTCCTTCTTTACGAACCGGGAAGATTGCATCTTCATGTAATACGCTGGCACCCATATAAGAAAGTTCACGCAACTCTTTGTAAGTAATTGCTTCGATTCCTTTTGGATTCTTGATGATACGGGGATCTGCAATGAGGAATCCGGATACGTCTGTCCAGTTCTCATACATATCAGCATGTGTGGCTCTTGCAACGATCGATCCTGTTACATCAGATCCGCCGCGGGAAAATGTCTGGATCGTTCCGTCCGGACGTGCTCCGTAGAATCCAGGAATCACGGCACGCTCTACTTTTGAAAGTCTGTCTGCAAGTACCTGGTTAGTTTCTTCTGAAAGGAAGTTCCCATTTTCATCAAACTTGATCACTTCTGCCGCATCGATAAACTCATATCCAAGATAAGCTGCGATTACACGTCCGTTTAAATATTCTCCACGGGAAGCAGCATAATCTCTTCCGATCTTCTTTGCAAAATTATCACGGATGGTGGCAAATTCTTCGTCAAGAGAAAGAGTGATCCCAAGCCCTTCAATGATTTCCTGATATCTCTTCTGAATGTCAGCGAGTAATTCTGTAAATTTCTTCTCTTTTACAGCTGCGCCGTAACAACGATACAGCATATCTGTTACCTTGGTGTCGTCGGAAAAACGCTTTCCCGGAGCAGACGGTACAACGTAACGTCTTGATTCCTCTGAAAGAACGATCTTTCCTGCCTTTTTAATCTGTACTGCATCGGCAAGAGAGCTTCCGCCGAATTTCACTACCTTAATCATCTGTTGGTATTCCTCCATCTCTCAATTCATGTATTCTGATCTGCACATGGCAAACCTGCATTTTCTGTAGAAACACCGTGCAGATGTTTCTACACTTATGTAGTTATTACTTTATTACGCTGACGTGAAAAATGCAAGATTTTCTTTTGGAATCTATTGAAAATCTTGCATTTTGTCTAATAGAATTTCTTTTTTTGAAAACTTTCTATGCATGAATTACATCTGCAAATGTAGCATCCGCTGCTTTTCTCAAATCCTCCGGTGCAAGTGTCAGTTGTGCACCGATTCTTCCGGCACTTACATAAACTTTTTCAAACTGCTGTGCACTTGCATCAATGACCGTCGGAAAATGCTTTTTCATTCCGATCGAAGTGCATCCACCACGCACATAGCCGGTAAGCGGTGTTAACTCCTTTAAATGAAGCATTTCAATAGATTTTTCACCAACCGCTTTTGCAGCCTTCTTAAAATCAATCTCCGCTTCGATCGGGAGCACGAACACATAATGTTCACCACTTTTTCCAGTTGTGACAATGGTCTTGTAAACCTGTTCGTGAGGCAGATTCAGCTTGTCGGCGGTTTCAATTCCGTCTGTGAATTCATCGCATTCATAGGTCTGATATTCATAAGAAATTTTCTTTCTGTCTAAAATTCGCATTGCATTTGTTTTGACTTCTTTTTTACCCATGTAAACTTTCCTCCAGTGTTTTTCGGATTTTCTTTCGTGTAATTTCCACCAGCTGCAGTTTCGTCATTCCAATCACATTTCCCGGATTTGGGTCCTTCTTTAATTCCAGCTGCAGATACGCAAGAAGTTCTTTCTTCTCTTCTGCTGATTTCATGTTGATAAAATCAATAATAATGATACCGGAAATATTGCGGAGCCGGATCTGGCGGACTGCTTCCCTTGCTGCCTCCCGGTTGATCTCCGGAAAATGAGAATTCTTTTTCAGACATTTTCCAGAATTGACATCGATTACAGTCAGCGCCTCGGTTGGCTGGATCACCAGATAAGCCCCGGATTTCATCCATACCCGTTCTTGTCTGGCTTCTCGGATCGCCCCTTCCAGGTTATAGCATTTTACAAGTGGATAAGACGGATCCGTATACGCACGGAGAAGCGGAAGTTCATCTGGCATTTCCGTTTCCAGATAAGTCTGAACTTCTTTATACAAAGCTCCATCTTCTACCGTTTCCTCTACAATAATTTCCGTCAAATCTTTTTTGTAAATATCCCGGAGTGTCTGTACGCACGGATCCGGTGCACTCTGCAGACAGCTAAAGCAGGTCCGCATCTTGCCATATTCTACGATTCTGTGATAGTTCTCTGCCAGTTTGTCAATTTCGGCACGGATCTGTGTTTCTTCTGCTTCCACACAATTTGTCCGGAAAATCAATCCGAAATCACAGTCTATATAGTCCTGTCCCAGCTTTTGCAGTTCTTCTTTCCGGGCACCGTGAATTTTACCGGATACACCAATGGTACGATTGCCGGAAGTCAGTACTACATACTGCCCGGTGAAATTTAAGTTCCCGGTCACGACAGGCTGCTTGGTTTTCACTGCTTCTTTCTCCACCTGAACCAGAAGCTCATCACCGATCACAAGTGGCTTCTTTCCGATCTTATTGGTGAAAACCGGGGTATATTTTCCATCCAGCGCAAAATAGCATTGCTCACCATTGGCAATTTCAACAAATGCGCCACCGATATTCGGAAGGATTTTCCGTACTCTTCCGACATAAATTTCACCCAGGCGGCAGCTCTTTTTTTCTCCGCTACTGCCAAAGTGAAATTCCGTTACTTTCTCATCCTCTAAAAGTGCAAGCACCCGGCGGTTCATGCATTCCGTAAGGAGTACTTTTCGTTCCATCTATACAATCTCCGTTCCAAGCGCATCCAGTGGAACCAGAATCATCTTGCCCTCCGTGTCTTCGGATTCCGCAAAAGTTTCCAGTCTGTGGTGGGTAAAGGTCACTTCCTCCACATCCATACCAAGATAGCGGACAAACGCTTCTGTAACCAGCTCCGGCTTTAAGTTCTGGACACTTCCTGCTGCCACACGCATATAAATCTTTCCGTCCCGGCATTCCAGCTTGTAGATCATCGGACGAATGTCCACTTCTTTTTCACTCTTTTTCGTCTTTTTGACCACACAGATTTCATTCTGCGCATAAAAAGCTTCCAGCTTTTCAGCAAGATCTTCCGGCAGGCTGCCATTTTTTACCGAAGATAAATAGTCGGCACCTGCTACGATTGACATTCCTTTGCTTTTCTTATCATCCGGGATCTGCACAAAGCTGACGATCTCCATGCCGTCTACCATCTGTTCATTCAGCCGTCTGACTGCTTCTTTGCTGGCGATTGACTCGGTCAATTCGATATCAAAATATTCCCCGTCACTGGTAAGCCCTACGCCAAGTGGATTAGCGAAAGACATGATCATATGCGGGCTGTAACCACTGGTAAATGCGATCGGAATCTCGGCACGGCGAATCGCTTTCTGGAAATACCGCATGATATCCAGGTGTCCGATGAACTTCATCACTCCATTTTTCCGAAATTTAATTCTTGCCTTCAAAGCAGACACCTCCTCCGTAACTTGCTGCCCCACAGCCGGAACATTTTGCACGGCAGTTCGGGGTTACATTCCCTTCCATTGCATTCTTCCATTCTCTTATAAGGAAAGATTTTGTCACGCCACAATTGATGAAATCCCATGGGAAGATTTCATCTAATTCACGCTTTCTAAGATTATAGAAATCCATGTCTACACCTGTATTTTCAAAGGCCTGCAGCCATTTATCATAATCAAAATACTCATCCCACGCATCGTAAATACAGCCAAGACGGTAAGCCTCTTCCAGAACCTTTCCGACCTTCCGGTCACCGCGGGCAAAGACGCCTTCCAGAACGGTTACTTCAGCGGTATGCCAATTGTAGCGCAGACTCTTGCGGTTCAGCTGGTTGCGGAATGCTTCCTGTACAATTCCTGCACGGCGGATATATTCTTCCATCGGCTGCATGGTCGCCCACTGAAGCGGTGAAAATGGTTTCGGTACAAAGAAGGAACTACTTGCCGTGATCTGACATTTTCCATTTCTCTGATCCTTCGGAATTTCATAATACCGGCGTGCTACTTTATCTGCAAGAACAGCAATTCCTTCCATATCTTCCTGGGTTTCGGTCGGAAGTCCAAGCATGAAATAGAGCTTGACCTTCGTCCATCCACCTTCAAAAGCCTGTCCGGCTCCATTTAAAATGTCATCTTCCGTCAGACCTTTATTGATTACATTACGCATCCTCTGTGTTCCGGCTTCCGGGGCGAAGGTCAGACTGCTCTTACGCACATCCTGCACCTTGCTCATAACATCCAAAGAAAATGCATCGATACGAAGGGACGGCAGGGAAATGTTGACGCCCTGTGTGTGGAACTCATCGATCAGGAAGGTGACGATCTCTTCCAGTTCGTTGTAATCACTGGAACTTAAAGAACTTAAGGTGATCTCTTCATGTCCCGTATTTTTCAGCATTGCACGTGCCGTCTCTTTGAGCATGTTGATATCACGCGGACGTGTCGGACGGTAAACCATTCCCGCCTGACAGAAACGGCATCCCCGGATACAGCCGCGCTGGATTTCCAGAACCGCTCTGTCCTGGGTTACTTTGATAAACGGAACAACCGGCTTTAACGGATAAGTTGTCTGGCTCATATCTGCTGCAACTACTCGCTTGATTTTTTCTTTTGCATGTGGGTTGTTTTGCAGGAAAGATTCAATCGTGCCGTCTTCTTTGTAAGTGACATCATAAAAAGAAGGAACGTAAATTCCCTCGATCTCTGCTGCCATTTCCAGAAATTCTTTCCGGCTTTTTCCGGCTCTCTTCCACTTTTTGTATGCTTCCAGAAGTTCATCATAAACCACTTCGCCCTCTCCGATATAGAACATATCGAAAAATTCAGCCAGTGGCTCTGTATTGTAAACACATGGTCCACCACCAATGACAAATGGATCTTCTAAAGTTCTGTCTTCACTGTGAAGTGGAATACCGGATAAATCCAGCACCTGCAGTACATTGGTGTAACACATCTCAAACTGTAATGTGATGCCAAGAAAATCAAACTCCTTCACCGGATCCTGAGATTCCAGGGCAAAGAGCGGGATATGTTTTTCACGCATGATCTTGTCCAGATCAATCCATGGAGAGTAGACTCTCTCGCACCAGGTATCCTCCCGGCGGTTGAACATATCGTACAGAATCTGGATTCCCAGATGGGACATACCAACCTCATATACCTCCGGAAAACACATTGCAAACCTTATATCTACCGCTTTTTTGTCCTTCATGACCGAATTGACTTCATGGCCAATGTAGCGGGCAGGTTTCTCTATATTCAGTAAAATATCATCATCTAATGCTAATTTCCTCATTTTTCCTCCATTTTCAGTTTATTTATTTGTGATTTTCGCACAATTTTAAGCGTATAAATTTTACAATTTATAATATTTTCAATTTTAAAACCACTTTATTTTTTACCGTTTTTTTGCAAAAAAATGCCCCAAATTTTACCCCGCTTTTTGCTGTTTTACGACTGTTTTTCAGTCGTAAGAATTGTATGCGACTACTTACGACTGAATGCGACTACAGCGATACTTTATCATATTATATAATACTGTAAACGATGAATTTGAAACGGGTATTTTATTAAGACAATTACTTTTAATAATAGCTTGTTTAAGTGAGAAAATCAACCATTTTAGCCATATCAAAGTCCCGTTGTGCTATTTTTTCATCTTTTTTTCGCACCTGAGAGATCAAATTTTCTGCATAATCCTCTGCCTCATACGGCAACATAAACCAGCAAGCTTCTTGTTGTTATCATAACACTTATCGCAAATACAAAAGCCGCCACCCAACGAATGCAAGAAAAACCATGAGTTACGTTTTTTGTAAACCATGGTTTTAGAAAATTTCTAATATAAAATGTATTTGAAAATAATCCCATATAAAACAACTGTATATAAAATGCTATACAACGTACCAATTAAATAATATTCCGCAAAAGCTGGATTTTTTGTTATCTGATCATAACGTGCAATTGATTTTGCAGTCATTGTCAATCCAACCGCAGAATATTGTCCAAGAACAATAAAAACTGCACACAAGAACCGCTCAAGAATCCCTACTAACGCTCCTGCTCCATTCTTTGTTTTCGTGCTATTATCATCCTCTTGCTCAGATTCAGGTTTTACCTGATAAGCTGAAAAAAGAATCTTGAATGTAATATTGGCTGGTTTTGCTATACATAAAAAATACAGCAGATAAGGAATCGGTTTTATTATATATTCTGGAAAATAAGAAACCAATATAGAAGATTTCCAGATAATTAAGAGGAAGCTTAAAATATGAAAAATTAAAGAACATACATATATAACATTTGTTACGTTTATCGGCAACTTATTTGTCCGAATATCATAATTCTCAATCCATCTTTTTATTACTTCAATTATAAAGTGTATGCAAATACATTCCAGACAAATTTTCCCAATATTATATCCATATATATAAAACAACATTCCTATGATTATAAATGGAATTATATATGCTAAACAATAACAGAATATTTTCTTTTTATCTTTCTTTTTAACAATATATTTATTGGTTAAAAAATACTCTCCAATTATATGTCCTATACACAATACCATAAAAACCGAACTTTTTTGCACCTGTTATCATCCCCATTTCTCCTTAAGTACATTTTCTAAGCCACATTTGGTATTTACATAAACCGAAATACCTGTATTTTTTACTTTACTGTTTACAAGCTGAGGTGAAATATCTAATTCCTGTGCCAATTCTCTTTGGTTATATTCGCCATTGTCACCGTACCGATATGTTAATATAATTCTTCGTACAAATTCATATTGTGATTTCGTCCATGAATTCGCATATCTGTCGCATAATTTCAATGTTTTATTCGCAGCGTCTAAAAGAACTTCCTCTTCTATCGAAGCACTATATTTTTGCAGACACACTTTAGCGTTTCCATAATCGTTTTTTTCATGGATTTTTTCAATAGCATTCCGTGCTGACCAATATGCCGGTCCATCACTTCCCATACTGGTTTCCTGGATTATTTCTGTGTTCATATCACCAACACCTATACCAAACCGTATTTTTGTAGGATACAGTTGAAATTGGATCGTATCAAGTAACTCAAATAAATGCGCCGCACTATGAAGCAATCCTTGAAATTCATCCCCTAATGTGATTGAAAATCGGGAAGCAATATTGCTTTTATATTCTTCGTTTACCTGATCTAGGATCCTTTTTAAATGATTCTGAACTTCCGATCTATTTGAAATAGTTTTTGACGCAATGATGTCTCCTATAATTGCAAAATACATACTCAAACCTCCTTGTCACTATTATTATACTTTGATATTTGCAAAAATCAAATGAATTTGTTTGATTTTATAATTATCAAATGAATTTGTTTGATATAGAAAACATCAATAATTTTTAATCAAGATATTGAATTTTCAGAAATACTAAATGAAATCACCAGAACAGCTTTATATTCAACAGCCTAACATATAAGCATAGGATGTACAAATTCGAAATATATCGTTTTTCTTCTTTTTTAGCGTTGATGGAACATGTCAATATTCAAAATCTCCACGCAAAAAAGCCATGCTCTACATCCAACATGTAAACCATGGCTTTTATCTGTACCACTATTTCAATTATTCTCCATCTTTGAAATGATATCTGCCCTTTTATTTCCCTATCTTCCGACACGTTCCTTCATTCTCATAATCCTTGTGAACCCCATCATCGTCATACAGCAGATACTCTGCCTCATCAAATCCGAGCATGGTAAGTGTCGACAGATCAATCTGCTCCACCGATTCAGCCACTTCTGCAACCGGGATGCATTTTCCTTCCCGGATGAACAGCGGTACTTCGTTCAGTGCGATCATGATTTCATTTCCGAGCATCAGCGGGATAAATACACCAAGCGCCAGGTGGCGCAGCAGAAATTCTCTTGCCGTATCCGCGCCGAATCCGCCCAGATCAGCACCCGTATAAAGGAACCCACACATATTGAGTGACGGCATCATTTTCAGATTCAGCAGAATATGAGACCACCAGGACTTGTTATCTCCGGTCCAGATTCCACCATAGCGGTGCATTCCGATATTCTTGTTGATTCCGCGGTTTGATTCACCAACTCCGTAGATAATATCGTCTTCATTCATTCTATAAGTAAAGGAAAATCCTTCTTCCTGTGAGATCGTACCATACTCCGGATTCCCTTCTGCCTTTTCAATCTTTTCTACAACAGCTTTTGTGTTAAAGGGTGTCCCTTATTCGTATCGTTTTATTTATTCAATTCCCATTACTTCTCCTAGTGCAAGTACCGCATTTCTTACGCATTCCGGACATTCACAGAGTACTTTGCCTGTGCCGACGCCCTTCAATTCCCGGCAGATCGTTGCCCCGCATTTTTGCTGAAACTTCGCAAGGATTTCTTTGGAATAACGAGGCGTTCCGGCTCCGTCTGTCAGGACTCCGGCGGTCATCACAGCTCCAATGAGTGCCCCGCAGGTTGCTTCCAGACATCCCATTCCAGCTGCATAGCCTGCGGTTAATTTCATCAGTGTCTCATCGTCCAATGAAAGCTTATCTTCAAATACTTTTACCACTGCCTGGGAACAGTTGCATGCTCCGGCAGCTTTTAAATCTGCAGCTTTTGCTGCGCGTTCTTCGATTGTCATATTCAGTACCTCTCTTATTTTATTCAATCTGGTAAAATTTTTTCAAAGGCTTCGCCTCAGTCTTAGCTGCTCTCTGAAAAAAATCCGGTATATTCTCCATATACCTGTAAATATACACAGGGAACAGACTGATGCCTGTTCCCTGCCTGTTAATTCCTATTATAACATAAATCTGTTAGAATCCCATCCACTTTTTCAGAATACCGGGACATATTCTTTTAAATTTGATACATTCTGAATCCTAGATCATCTCTAAAAATGCAGCAATTCGTGTATCCAGCTGTCCGATATCTGCCTGAGAATAATCGGTCTCTACATGGATATACGGAAGTCCTTTAGATTTTACAAATTTCTCAATGCTCTTTGCCTCAATATTGTAAGTATGACATGCCTGAAGTGTCATTTCTACTACACCCTCGATATTATACTCTTCAAGGAGTCTTCCCATCAGTTCAATACGGTTGTTATCTGGTGTCATAACGGAACATCCGATTGCAAGATATCTCTCTGCAATTGCTTTGTAGATGTCCTCTGCATCTTCATCGATGAGACGGTCAACAGATTTTGCACCTCCACAGTTTTCATAGACTACAACATTTCCACCGTGTTCTTCGATGGCTTTTACAACCTTCATCGGTGCACCGCTGCTTGGACATCCGGTTAAAAGGATACGTTTCTTTCTCTCTGGTTTTTCCCCTTCTTCGTATTCTTTCATCAGCTTTTCACGAAGAGCATCAATTTCTGCCGGCATCTTTTCTTTGTCGAATTTGAACTGGCTTCCATAGAGAACACCGAACAGCTGGGAACCGTTCATCGGAGCCGGATCATTTTTCATAACTTCGTAGAATTTCTTCAGTGCAATACGTCCCTGATTGGATACATGAACAGCATGGCGCACTTTTTCTTCTGTGATCTCTACATTAAATGTCTTTTCCAGATATTCTTTGAAACGGATGATCTCTTTTGTCCACAGTTCCAGGGAATCTTCTCTCTGTGAGTTTGGAAGTTCCATGATATAGACATTTTTGAATTCTTTCATCAGTTCGTACATTTTTTTCTTTCCATCACAGGTTGTCTCTCCGACTACCACGTCTGAGAAATAGAAGAATGGACATTTGTCAGATACAGCAAAACCGTAACTTGCCTTTACCATCGGGCACAGATTCTTCGGCAGATCCTTTTCTGCGATTGGGATCGTTTCATCGGATGTAGAGCAAAGTCCTACGGTAACTGCTCCCATAGCCATTGCGATTTCCTGTGGAAAGTAGGTACAGTACGCACCTACAACCGGAATTCCTTTGTCCTTTACTTCTTTCATTACCAGGAAAGATCTCTGTCTCTGCTCTGCAAATTCTTCAAAAATCTCCGGCAGCTCTTTTACTAATTCCATTTTTATTTTCCTCCTTTATTGTATGCATTTTAAGCATTGAATACATATTTATCCAGACGGTCAAATGCTTCTTTCACTCTGGATGTCGGCAGTGCAAGGTTCATACGGATATACCATTCACCATGGAATGGCTTTCCGTTCTGCCAGAACACACCTGCTTCATATCCCATCTTCAGAACGTCTTCCAGGCTCTTATCATGTGCCTTGCACCATTCTTCACAGTTAACAAACAGCATATAGGTTCCCTGCGGTCTGGTTACGGAAACACCTTCAAAATGTTTGTCGATATAATCACATGCATAAGCGACATTTTCCCCGATCACTTCTCGAAGCTCGCCTACCCATTCCTGTCCTTCCGGTGTATACGCACCCATCAGTGCATGCATGGACAGCACATTCATCGAATTGTAATGGCAGAGGGAAGACTCTTTTAACACTCTGTCTTTCAGGCGTTTGTTGTATATAATATGATAGCTTCCGATCAGTCCGGCAAGGTTGAAGGTCTTTGACGGTGCGTATAAAGCAACCGTTCTGTTTTTTGCATCTTCAGATACAGACTGGGTTGGGATATGCTCGTTTCCATATAAAATAATGTCGGACCAGATTTCATCGGAAATGACGGTCACATCGTATTTTTTATAAATTTCCATTGCTTTCTCAATTTCCCAGCGCTCCCATACACGGCCGGTCGGATTGTGCGGTGAACAGAAAACAGCTGCATGGATCTTGTTTTTCACGATCTTCTCTTCCATATCCTCAAAGTCCATCCGCCAGATGCCTTCTTCATCCTTTTTCAGCGGGCTGTGAATGATATGGTAGCCATTGTTGTTCAGTGTGCCGGTAAATCCAATATAAGTCGGTGCATGGACAAGGACATTGTCACCCTGTGAGCAGACCGCGTGAAGTGCACTTGCCACGCCGCCTAAAACTCCATTCTCATAACCGATATGTTCTTTTTTCAGTCCGGTCACATGATTCCGTTCTTCATGCCACTTGATGATGCTGTTGTAATACTCATCTCTGGTAATAAAATATCCATAGGTCGGATGTTTAGCTCTTTCGATGATCGCTTCAGTAATCTTCGGGAGCGCCGGGAAATTCATATCCGCAATCCACATCGGAATATAATCCATTCCTTCTCTTACTTCTACTTTGTTCCCCGGTCCAAGCAGATTTGGAAGGATGTCTACTGCAAGGGCATCTTTTCCTTTTCGATCAATAATGCTTGTAAAATCATACTTCATTTTTCTTTCTCCTCTGTTACATACTCTTTTTATCTTTTAGTCATCGTATAGGTGACATGCCACCTGGTGACCTTTGGATACTTCTTTTAATTCCGGGCGGACTTCCCGGCAGATATCCATACATTTGCTGCATCTTCCGCAGAAACGACAGCCCTTTGGCGGATCGATCGGACTTGGCACATCTCCGGTCAGAAAATGGCGTCCCCGACTTTTTGCCAGATCCGGATCCGCGATCGGAATGGATTCCAGAAGTGCCTGGGTGTAAGGATGATACGGTTTTTCATATAATTCCGCAGCCGGTGAGATCTCCACCAATTTTCCCAGGTACATCACTCCGATATTGTCAGAAATATGCTTGACCATGGCAAGATCATGGGCGATAAACAGCATGGTTAGATGCCGTTCCTTCTGCAAATTCATCAGAAGGTTCATGATCTGCGCCTGGATAGATACGTCCAGTGCGGAAATCGGTTCGTCACAGAACAGGAATTCCGGATTCACTGCAAGTGCTCTTGCAATTCCGATTCTCTGGCGCTGTCCACCGGAAAATTCATGGACATTTCTGGTAGCATGCTCGGCATTTAAGCCAACCATCTCTAGAAGTTCCATCACCAGTTTCTGCTCTTCTTCTTTACTTTTTGTCAGATGATGGATCCGCATCCCTTCACTTACGATCTGATACACTTTCTGGTGTGGATCCAGCGAAGCATACGGATCCTGGAAAATGGTCTGCACCTTCTGTGTAAATGCATTTCTCTCTGCTTTACTCATCTGATGCACATCTTTTCCCTGATACAACACCTGTCCGTCTGTCTTCGTAAGGATTCCGGTACAGGTTTTCCCGCAAGTCGTCTTTCCACATCCTGATTCTCCTACGATTCCGAAAGTTTCTCCTTTATGAATCGTAAAAGACACGTCATCAACTGCCTTTAAAACACGTTTATGACTTGCCGGAAAATATTTTTTCAGATTTTTTACTTCTAATACAACTTCTTTTTCTATCATGCGTCTGTCCTCCCGAACGGAACACCGCTTCTGTCAGCACGTGGATCCATCAGCCAGCACGCAACGCTGTGCTCATCCGTAATGTGCGTAACTTTCGGTTTTTCTTCTTCACAGATTTTCATTGCATATGGACAGCGCGTGCAAAAACTGCAGCCTTTTGGCGGGTAGATCATATCCGGTATATTTCCCTCAATGGTATTTAAAATTGTTTTGTCTTCATCATCGATCCGCGGAACGGACTGGAGAAGTGCCCATGTATACGGGTGCTGCTGGTGATAAAAGATATCCCTTGCCGTTCCTCTTTCCACGATTTCTCCGGCATACATGACGATGATCTCATCAGCCATATCTGCAACCACTCCAAGATCATGTGTGATAATAATGATGGACATACCAAGCTTTTCCTGCAACTCTTCCATCAGCGCAATGATCTGTGCCTGTATTGTCACATCCAGTGCTGTTGTCGGCTCGTCTGCGATCAAAAGCTGCGGATGTGTCACCATAGCGCAGGCAATCATCACTCTCTGACGCATTCCACCGGATAACTCATGGGGATATTTGTTCATACACCCTTCCGGATCCGGAACCCCGGTCTGCTTCAGCATTTCCAACGATTTCTGATAAATTTCTTCCTTCGAAAGACTACTCTCGTGATTCTTCAGATTTTCTGCAATCTGCTTTCCAACCTTCATCGTCGGATTTAAGGATACCAGTGCATCCTGGAAAACCATCGAGCATTCTTTTCCACGGAAGGTATTCCACTCTTTTTCCGTATACCCGGTAAGCTCTTTTCCCTGGTAAATGATCTTACTTTCCGGCTTTACCTTTCCCGGTTTCTCGATCAGTCCCATCAGGGATTTGGCAGTTACGGATTTTCCACATCCTGATTCACCTACCAATGCAGTTGTCTTTCCTTTTTTTACATCAAATGAAATTCCTCTTACAGACTGTACTTCGCCTGCATATGTAAAATAGGATACAGATAAATTCTCTACTTCCAATAATTTTTCCATCTTCTATCCTCCAGGCTTACTTTACAATCTTTGGTTCCAGTGCGGTTCTAAGGACATCACCAAGTAAATTGAAACTCAGTACTGTACACAGAATCAGAACTCCCGGAAATACCGCAAGTCTCGGTGCATCCAGAATATGTCCCTGCGCACTCTGCAGCATACTTCCCCAGGAAGCTCTTGGAATCTGTACTCCAAGTCCAAGGAAACTTAAGGACGACTCCATCAGAATCGCATTGGCAATTCCAAGGCTTGCCGCTACGATGACCGGTCCCATAATATTCGGTACAATATGTTCCACTGCAATCCGGAAACTTCCGGCTCCCAGATTCCTTGCGGCGGTCACATAATCTCTTTCTTTGACAGACATGGTTTCCGCCCTTGTAATTCTCGCCACCTGTGCCCAGGAAAAAAGACTGAGTACCGCGATCAGAGTAAACAGGCCCGGACGCAAGATCGTATTCAGTACAACCATCAGAAGCATACTCGGAAGTGCCAGGAAAATATCGGTGAAGCGCATCAGGAACATATCCACTTTTCCACCAAAATATCCAGAAGTAATACCGATTGCCGTTCCGAGGATTACAGTCATGATCATCGAACAAAAACCAACCGTAAGAGAAATACGTCCTCCGTAAAGTGCTCTGGTAAAATAGTCTCTTCCGTATTCATCTGTCCCGAAAATATGCTTTGCAGAGATTCCCTGCAGTTTTTCAGCAACATTGATCTTATTCGGATCATATGGACTAAGCGGTGCCAGAATGGAAGCTATGATAATGATCAGGAGAATGATGATACTCACCAGTGCAATCTTATTGGAAAAAAGCTCTTTTTTGATATCTTTCCACACACTGTGATCATATGAAATCAACTCCTGGGTTTTCTTTTTTTCAATTCGTTTAAATCTAGTATCAGTCATTTGCCATATCCTCCCTCTTGATTCTCGGATCTGCAAATGCATACAGAATATCTGCAATAAAGTTACCGACAACCAGAATAATTCCGGACAACATGACGTATGCCATAATCACCGGATAATCACGGACACCGATCGCAGTCATTGCAAGGGTACCTATTCCCGGCCAGCCAAAAACACTTTCAATGATAAACGATCCACAGACTATGGATGCCAGATTCATTCCAAGCAATGTGATGATCGGAAGCAGTGTATTTTTCAAAATATGTCTTTTTAAAAGTTTTCCACCTGTCGTTCCTTTTGCTTTTGCTGCAAGAACGTATTCTTCTCCAAGCTGTCCGATCGTATTAGAACGGATATAGCGGATAAAGACTGCCAGGTTGGAAAGGCTCAGGGTGATACATGGCATGATCATATGCTTCACCGTATCCAGGAACGATTCATTTCCCACCGAATGCATACCTGATGATGGAAGAATATGAAGTTTCGCCGCAAACACAATGATCAGCACCATTCCAAGCCAGAAAGACGGAATTGACATACCAATATAGGAAAGTCCACTGATGATATTATCAATCCAGGTATTCTTGCGGTATCCCGACCAGAGTCCGAGTGGGATTGCCAGAAGCACAGAAAGAACCAATGCGGCTCCCATCAGCTGCAGGGTTGCCGGAAGACGCTTGATGATCTGCTCAGATACGGAAGTATGGTTTGCAAGAGAAATTCCGAAATCTCCTTTCAGCACTTCTTTTGCCCATCCCCAATACTGCTCCGGCATACTTTTGTTAAGTCCGAGATTCTCTCTGATTGCTTCTTTTTCCTCATCTGACATCTGTTCATTCAAATACATACCGGAAATATCTCCCGGTGCTGCATAGATCACGGCAAATGAGAAAAAAGAAATCAAAATCGTGACAATAATCAGCTGAATCCCTTTCTTTACGAAATATTTTGCCATATTTCTTTTCTCCTTTAAAAGAGGGACCGGCACAAAGGTCATCTTGTGCTTCAGCCCCTCTTCGTCTGCTAAAATACGATATAATTAGTCTACTTTGATCTTCAGGTAATCAACGAATTCCGGAACAACCGGTACTGCATCCAGACCTGTTACATTTTTCTGAGATACCATCACATAATTGGTGTAAGTAAGTGGGTATTCCCAGTATTCTGATAAAGTCAGATCCTGCAGATCATTTGCAAGCTGCTTTGCTTCGTCTTTGTCTGCTGCTGCGTTTACCTTTGCTGCAAGCTGTCCGGCTTCATCACTGAATCCCCATGCTTTGGAGCTGCTGTTGATGTAGCTGTAAGCCTGTCCAAGACTGCTTCCACGCTCAGAATCCCATCCATTTGTACCAAGATCCCACTGATCTTCTTCCCCTGACTGGAACATAATTGCGAAGAATCTCTGGAAGAATGCGTTGGAATCCAGACCTTCTACATCAAGCGTTACGCCGATTTCTGCGAGCTGCTGCTGAAGAACTGTTGCAACTTCTTCCATGTTCGGACGGTCTGCATTGTAAACATATTTCAGAGTTGTTCCTTCGATTCCTGAAGATTTGGCAAGTTTCTTTGCTTCTTCAAGATCCTGCTCGTAACCTTTGCAGTCTTTGTTGTAAAGAGACTGATCTGGTGTCAGAAGACTGTTTGCAACCGTTGCAAGTTCGTCACTTCCGTATGCGGTATCGATGATCTCATCTGCATTGATTGCAAGGAAGATCGCTTTTCTTGCATCTTCTGTAAGTTTGTCTTTTGCAGGTCCGTAAGGATTGATCTGCAGGTAATTCAGTCTTGCTTCTGAGAAGGAGCTGATATTGTAATTATCGTCACCTTCATATTTTTTCAGTTCTTCCGGAGTTGTAATTCTCATGTAAGAGATTTCTCCGTTTTCAAATGCAACCTGTTTGGTGCTTCCGGAACCGATCGTCTTCATAACAACTTTCTTAACGCTCGGTGTTTCTCTGTAATAATCATCACGTGCAGTATATACGATACTGTCATCATTGATCTCTGCTACCGTGTAAGCTCCGGAAGTAGCCATATCTGTGGAATTAAAGTATCCGCTTCCTTCTACTTTTGTATAATCATTGTCAAATGCGTGTGACGGATAAATCATCATTCTGCCAATTGCTGCTGTATAAGTTGCATATGGTTCAGGAAGGACAATTTCCAGTGTCTTATCATCTTTTTTGTTAAATACAACTTCCTGTTTATTGATTGTATTATAAGAAGATTTTCCACCAGAATTTCTTCCGGCATAATTCATTGTAAATAAGATATCATCTACAGTAACCGGTTCGCCATCGCTCCAGTTTGCTTTCTCATTCAGATGAATGGTGTATGTTTTGGCATCTTCTGAAATATCAAGCTTATCTGCCAGATAATATTCGATTCCATCCTTTGTTTCTACAAATAATGGTTCAAAGATCGGACGAACCAGAGAGGTCTGGTCATCACTGGCTGTACTTGGCTCCAGAGATGTTGGCATATAATTCAATGCAACTGTAAAAGTCCCATCACTTTTTGCCTCTTTCTTCGTGTCTTCTGTCTTTGCGCTGCTGTCTTTCTTGTCAGAACTTCCACCACATCCGGCAAGCATACCGACTGCTAAAATTCCTGCACACAATAATGCGAGTGCTCTTCTTTTCATTTTCCTTTTTCCTCCATTGTATTTTCCTTAAGTTGCTCTGTCGGTATATCCCCTAGTTAACAACTCTTCAAAAATACTACCAAAATGTTTTTTTCTTTGCAAATAGCTTTTTTCTATCACTTTTTGTACTTATTGCTATTATTTATCAATAATTCCAGAAAACGGCGATTTCTCGTTATTTTTGTAACTTTTAACAATTTATTGTTTTTATCTATAACAAAAAACATAATTTTTTTACAATTTATTTTACCTTTTTTGCAATGTGTATTGTATAATGATTACAAAAGATTTGTTAAATTATTATTCATCATGAAAGGTTTATAAATGAAAAAATTATATGAGCAAAGCCCTGAAATGCATCTGTCCGGCAAACGCCATCTGCGCCATGTAAAATGCACGCACCACAAAGGATATCTGATGGAAGATCTTTCTATGATCAAAAGCGGATTTTATGAGATCAGCTTTTGTAAAAGCGGAGATTTTCTGTTTCGCATCGGCCAGAAACGGCATTTTATTACAAATGGCGATATTCTGGTTATTCCACCGGATATTCCACACTACTTTACCTCCAGTGATCTTGTTGCAAACTATTATGATTTTATCACTGTATGGCTGGAAAAATCATATATTTCCAATCTGAAAAGCCAGCTTCCGGCTCTTGAGGAATCTGTTTTCAATATTGACACACCTCATCTTCTTCATACTACCAATAAGCTGTGCAATTTTGAGGAAGAATTTGAAACCTTTTACCGGGAATATGCTTCTTATGGGGAGCTTTCCGAAACCTATGCCTGTGGTGCATCCACCTGTCTTTTGGTAAAAATCATCAATTATGCCCTGAAATATTCCAACAAATTTATTGAGATTGAATCCGATCAGACCAACCAGATCGTCCGCTATCTGGATCAGCATTTTCTGAAAGAAATCGGCGTGGAGGATCTGGCGCGTACTTTCCACATGAGCAAGAGCAGTCTGAACAAATTTTTTCAGAAACAACTGAATACGACCTGTCATCAGTATATTTTAAAGAAACGGCTGGCACTTGCGGTCTCGCTGATCCGGCAGGATGTTCCGCTTAAAACGGTTGCTGTCCAGTCCGGTTTTGGAGACTATTCTTCATTTTTTCGTGCTTTTAAGAAAATGTATCATATTTCCCCGACTGAATGTCAGGCAGACAATGAAAAACTGAAAAAGATCAAACATTAACCGGGAGAATGACTTGTCTGAATAGTGTAGACATGCAAAAAACTTCGGATATTCTGGATTTTCGCCAGTGATCCGAAGTTTTTCTTGTTTAATATTTCTTTTTTTGATTGTCTTTATTTCACCAGATGTACTTCTGCCTTCTTCTCATTCAGCTTCTGTGCAGTCTCATGCTCATTGACATAGATACTGATATGTTTTTCTTTGCCGGAAGTATCGTAATCTTCAGCAGTAAATACATGTCCGTCAATGATCACCTTTGTTGCATACGGAATCTCATCCGGGTCAACCGCAATGGTCTGCCCTTCAACAATCGGAGTTCCGGTTGCTTTGATTTTGCTTGCCTTCGCACGGCAAGTCTCGCAGGAACAATAATAATCAATGGTATACTCTCCAATACTGTCTCCATACTGTTCGGCTGTAGCGTTCTGTTCGTTCACATCCTTGCCTTCCAGATTATAATTTTCTTCCAGGATTCTGGTTGCCCAGACAGCTTCCGGAATATATACCGTTCCGGAAATGATTCCCTGGTCTTCATTTGCAGCTTCGATGGTCTTTCCGTCTCCTGCATACATCACAACATGATGGACATAACCGTCTTTTGCATAGAAAATCAAATCCCCCGGCTGTGCGTCTTCAACCGGAATCTTGGTTCCATACTGGCTCTGATCTTCGGCTACTCTTGGCAGATTATAGCCAAAATTCTTATAGATCTGCTGTACAAATCCGGAGCAGTCCGCCCCTTCTGTCAGGCTTGTACCGCCCCATACATAAGGATTGCCAATGAACTGTGCGGCAAAATCCAGCATTGCCTGGCGGATCGCATTCCCCGGTGTTCCCGGCTTTACAGAAGCATAGCTATAATAAAGTGCCTGGTTATCTTCCGGTGCGATCAGTTCTGTAGCTGTCTGGTAAGCACCTTCGCCTGCTGCTTCTACCTGCGCTTTTACTTCATCCCCAGTCTGAACAGCCTCTTTAGAGACAAACCCACGGACATCCCCGGACTCCACATAAATCCAGTCTTTCTCTGCATCCGCAAGGATATAACACAGATTACCCTGGGACATGGTTCCGAGCACACGTGACTGTCCATTTGCCTCTTCCTGGATTGCTACAGTTCCATCCGACTTTGATGCATCTGCCAGTGCATATTTTTTCGTAGCCAGTGTCTGATTTACGGTTGCACGTACATGGGTAAATGCCTGATTTTCATTTGCCGGAACCGTTTCTTTTGCAAGGGATGCTGTTCCTTCGATTCCAGTGTATGCAATCTTAGCTTTTTTTGCAGCTTTTTTTGCCTGCTTCTGGTATCCACTCAGCAGTACCTGTGCGGCATCTCCGGTATAAAGCTCGGATTCTTTTACAAATCCTCTGACCTTTCCGGATTCTACATACAGCCATCCATTCTTTTCTTCTTTCAGAATGTAGAGAAGTCCATCCTGTGAAATTTCTCCAACAGAACGCACCTTTTCGGCCAACTGCCGGGATGCAAGGGACGCATTTAAAGTATCATCCTGCAATGCTACGGCAGTATCCGAGTTTAAGGATGACTTCTTTTCCGAAGTGTCTGCTGTGTTTTTTAATGTCCCGGCAGAAAATGTATTAAGCTGTACTTTCTTTTCCGTTTTCGTCTTTTTCGCAGAAGATTTCGTCTTTGATTTCTTCGCCTTTACAGAAGTTTCCTTATGAAACAGTTTTTTAGCATCGGCTGTTGCTTCCTGAATATCACTTTCTGTCCGATCAGTATCAACGGCTCCACTGATATCTTCCGGAATTGCCTCACGTATGCTGATCTTTGTCTTTGCAAATGCATATTTTCTCGCAACTGTCCAGAAACGGAAATCTTCTTCGTATTCCGGAAGACTGACGATCTGCTGTCTCTTGACCAGTTCTTCATTGGTCATCTTGTGTTCACTATCCTGCGTATTTTTTTCCTGCTCCTGCGTTTTGTTTTTTTCTTCTGAGCCTTCTTTCTGATCTTCCGAAGGCTGCTGTTCATTGTTCACATTGCCATCTGAAGGCTGCTGTGGTGTATCCGGATTGACCGGATCTGTCGGTTGCTCCGGCGTAACCGGCACATCTGGATTAGCCGGGATTACTTCTACTTCATCTCCTGTTATCGGATCAACCTTCCATCCTGTTTTCGCTGCATCACGCAGACCGGTATCTTCCAGATATCCAGTCTCTTCATTGTATCTGATTTCTTCATTATGAATCATCTCCAGGACAAGATCTGATACTTCTGTAAGTGTATCACGCCCATCAATGGATTTTGCCTGTAATTTTTCTCCATTTTCTGATCCATTAGAAGTAACCTCTGTAAGACCGCTCTCTGCCGCCCAAGCTGTTGCCGGAGCGCTGAAAGTAAGTCCGAAAACAAGTAATCCTGCTAGAATTTTTACTCCTGTCATTTTTACTACCTGTATATTTCTATATTTCAAAATCTGTTGCTCCTTCTTACAAATTCTGTAAAATGCAGTCCTTTTAGTCGAAACGCGACATTTTTATTTTACTACTCTTTGACAAAACCGTCCATATTTCATTAAAAATATTTCTGATAAAATTTTTCAAACTCAGAGAGTAATTTCTTTCGGAAAATATTTTGGTAAAATGAAAAAAAGGAAATGTCCTGACATATTTTACGTCAGAACATTTCCCTGTTTTTATGGTTTTAGATAAACTCCGAAAGAACAAATTATCCTTCGCTTAATTTTTATTTAACCAGATATACTTCTGCATTCGTCACGCCGAGAGCAAGTGCTTCTTCATGGCTGTTTACATAGACATCAATGTGGTTTTTCTTGATCGCACCACCACAGTCTTCAGCAGTAAATATATGTCCGCCGATGATGACTTTTGTTCCGTAAGGGATCACACTCGGATCCACCGCAATGGTCTGTCCTTCAATGACCGGGGTTCCGGTTGCTGTGATCCCGTCTGCTTTGTTACAGCAGATTTCACATGCACAGTAATATGTAATCGTAAAATTGCCAAGATCTGCGCCGTACATCTCTTCTGTCGCATTGACTGTTCCGATTCCGCCACCTGCAACAGTATAATGATCGTCCAGTATCCGGGTTGCCCATACTGCATCTTTGTTATAAACAGTTCCGTAAATGATTCCCGCATCTTCATTTGCTGCTTCGATCGTCTTTCCATCTCCGGCATACATCACAACATGATATACATAACCGTTCTTTGCATAGAAGATCAGGTCTCCAGGCTGTGCGTCTTCTACTGGAATCTTGGTTCCATACTGGCTCTGATCCTCGGCAACACGCGGAAGATCATATCCGTAAGCCTTGTAAATCTGCTGTACAAATCCGGAACAGTCTGCTCCGTTTGTCAGACTGGTTCCGCCCCACACATAAGGATTACCGACAAACTGGGATGCATATTCAATCATTGACTGGCGGATTTCACCACTCGGCGTTCCTTCTTTTGTAGAAGTCAGCGTATAGTAAAGAGCTTTATTATCTTCCGGATCCATGTTTTCCTCTGCCATTGAATAGGCATCAGCTCCTCTTTCTGTCACCTGTGCTTTGGTTTCAGCGTCTGATTTCAAATACTTCTTTTCCGCAAAACCTCTGACATCTCCGGATTCTACATAAACCCAGTCTGAATCTTCATCTGCGAGAATGTAGCAGAGCTCTCCTGTTGTCATTGTCCCAACAACTCTGGAATCCGCATTCTTCTCTTCTTGAATATTCAGGATTCCTTTTTTATCGGTATCTAGCTGATCGCTTACCAGTGCCGGTTCTTTATCTGCAACCGTCTGCTTCACCGTCGCACGGAGATAGGTATATGCCTGATTATCTTTTGCATCTATCAGTGCCTGTGCCGTCTTTGCGGTTCCCTCGATTCCGGTATAGTCTTTGTTTTCTTTGGAAGCTTTTAACCTGGCCTGTGTCTGATAGACATCCAGAAGTTCCTGTGCCGCATCTTCCGTATAAATTTCAGACGCCTTTACAAATCCCCTGACATTACCGGATTCCACATACAACCAGCCATTGTCTTCTTCTTTCAAAATATAAAGAAGCCCGTCCTGCGAAATCGTTCCGACCGAGCGGACCTTTTCTTCCATCTTCTGTGCTGCCAGGTCAGCAGTCACTTTTGCCGCCTGTTCTTCTTTCTGCTTCTGCAGATCCTTCTCAGCCTGTCTTGCTGTTTCAGCTCTTTTTCCAGCTTTCAGATTAGTCTGATTCGGCGCCTCTGCCTTTAATTTCGCTGATGAAAAAATGTTGAGTCCGGTCAGTTTGATCTGTGTAGATTTTTTTACACCTTTTGCCGTTTTTGTACGTTTCACTTTTTTCGTGTTGTATTTTTGATTCTCTTTATCAAATCCGGCTCTCAGCTCTTTTGCATCTTTTTTTGCCGCTTCAAGCTCTGCTTCTTTGGCTTCCTCGGAAGTATCTGCCCTGCCATCTGCAGCTTCCGGAATTTCCTCCCGTACATTGATCGCTGTTCTGGCAAATGCATATTTTCTTGCCACAGTCCAGAAACGGAAATCCTCTACCATCTCTGGCTGCTTCACAATCTGCTGACGGCTGATCAGTTCAGAATTACTGACTGCATTTTTTGATTCGTTCTGACCGGCTGTTTCTTCTGCTTTGCTGATCTCCTGTGTATGGTCGATCTCACTTCCCGGAATTGGGTCGGTCTTTGTATCTTTCCGGTCTTCGGAAGAATCTGCCTTATCAGTATCCGGTGTCTGAATCGGATCTTTGGAATCGGATTTGCCGGAATCCGGGCTATCCGGATTTTCCGGAGTGCCTGGTTTTTCCGGTGTCTCTGGAGTTCCCGGAGTATCCGGCTTTTCTGGAGTTTCTGGTTTTTCCGGTGTCCCTGGATTTTCCGGAGTGTCCGGTTTTTCCGATGTCCCTGGATTTTCCGGGGTGTCCGGTTTTTCCGGTGTCTCTGGATTTTCCGGAGTGTCCGGTTTTTCCGGAACCTCTGGGTTTTCTTGATTTCCAGGGGTCTCCGGAACATCCGGTGTCTCTGTCAGGCGTTCGCCTGTCTCCGGATCCACTTTCTGACCAGTCGAGGTATCTTCCAGATAGCCGGTTTCATTATTCAGCCTGACTGCTCCGCTTTCCATCATTCCCCATACATAATCAGATACATTCACAAATGCTTCTGATCCATCTGTCTTTTTTGCCTGCACTGTATTCTCTGCTACAACGCCATCATCGGCAAATGCCGCCATTGGCGAACCAAGAGCCATTCCAAATGCCAGAAGACTTGCCAGTGTCTTTATCCCGATCCTTTTTGCTATAAATTTGTTCCTAAACTTCAATAATTGATCCTCCTCTCGTAAATAGACTATAAGTTGTATGTTAATTTTTGAAGTTTTCAAAAAATTCTTCTTCGCATTAACAATTGCATTAATAAAATGTATGAAACATTAAATTTAGGGGTTTCATTCATCTTTTATTTGATTATTTTTAATTATAGCATAAATTCAACCATATGTGGTGTTTTTTTAGTAAAAATACACAATTCTACACCTTTTTCTACAAGTCCGTCTCCGCCATAGAACTGCTTTCCTATCTTCTCTTACCATTTTCCACCCATAATATCCGGTTGGTACTCAATCTGTGACACGATCTGTGAGGGCGTATATTTCCAGATTTTCTCTCCTGTATAATCTGCCGCCACAAACATCCCAAAGATAAGGAAACTGATAAACATCCGTGCAAAAAAACTGCTTCCGCCATTTTCTTCTGAAGAATGTTCTCCATATAATCCCCTGTATACATGCTGATACCTTGGATGCACCGCCGGGATACTGCCTTTTCTCCATTTTTGACGTGACATCCTAAGCAACTCCTCGCGGCGTTCCTGTGATTCGTTCATTCCAATCTCTCCCTTCTGCTAAAGCATCCAATTAAAATGAATGTGCCTCGGTGCATTCTACGCCGAACGCAGTTACTTGCAACATTCTTCTTTGCGCGAGTGCGCATCTTTGGCAGGTAGTTCTTTTCATTTACCAGAAAGTTCTTTCCCAATTTCAGACAAACAAAAAGGACATATACCTCTACCTCAGTATATGTCCCTCTTTTTTTCAAATATGCTATTTTTACCGTTTTGCCATCTCTTCCATGATGTCATCCCAGGTGATCCCCCGTTCTGCCATCAGCACCATCATGTGATATAGGAAGTCGCACATTTCATATTTGAGTTCTTCCGGGTTCGGATTCTTCGCCGCAATGATAATCTCGGCAGCTTCTTCTCCAACCTTCTTCAGAATTTTGTCAATACCTTTTTCAAACAGATAGTTCGTGTAAGAACCTTCCTTTGGATACTCTTTGCGGTCCATGATCGTATGATACACGCTCTCGAATACCTGCTGCGTATTGATTTCTTCATACTGATCCCCTACGATTGGCTGGAAGAAGCAGGTCGGATTGCCGGTATGACATGCCGCACCTACCTGATCGACTTTTGCAAGCAGGGTATCTTTGTCACAGTCGATGGTCAGGGATTTGACATACTGAAAATGTCCGGATGTCTCGCCTTTTGTCCAGAGACTCTGTCTGCTCCGGCTGAAATAGGTCATCCGTCCGGTTTTCACCGTTTTTTCAAATGCCTCCTGATTCATGTATGCCACCATCAGCACTTCGGACGTCTTATAATGCTGGGTGACAACCGGAAGCAGTCCATCGGAATTTAATTTAAATTCGGAAAAATCCATCAGACTCTCAAAGGAAGTCATACGGATTCCATTCTGGCTGCACTCTTCTTTAAAATCAGCACAATTGATTTCTCTCTGACTCACATACATTCCGGAAAGTCCTTTCACGCCCGGACATTCCAGGATCTTAAAAAGCTCTTCCTTTTCCAGTGTATCGGTCACAACCACACACGGAATATCCGTAATATTAACAACGGAATTCAGATCCAGACGGTGCATAAATACGATCTGACTGCTGTAAGTCTGGATCAGATGCTGCTGCTTAAATAATGCATCAAAGTCATTCAAAGACACCGCGATCTTCTCTTTCCCAAACCGCTTTGCCACCGATTCGATCAGTTTCTGTGAATCCGGCTTTGAAAAATTCAGCATGGCACGCTTTGCACCGGTGTAGAGGATTTTCTTCACATCCTCCTGCCGCTTTACATTTCCTCCGGCAACCATCGGGATCCGGATCACGCGGTTGATCTTTTTCATCAGTTCAATGGACTCATCATGATCCTGATCCGTGCTTGACAGGTCAAATACCAGAAGTTCATCCGCCCCGTTATCGCTGTACTCTTTTGCCAGCGCGATCACATCTTCAGATACAACTGTCGGGTCATCAAACCATTTTACCGCCTTCCCTCCAAGAATAAAAATGCAGGGAATCAATCTTTTATAACTCATACGAGAAACTCCTTTTATCTTTTTACAGACTGCCTTTTGTAGACCACACTTCTTTCATCCGTGGTTCTTCGGATACAGCCATATCAAGCGCTTTTCCAAATGCTTTAAACAACGCCTCTGCCATATGATGGTTGTTGCCGCCATCCAGGACTTTCAGGTGCAGGTTCATTGCACCACTGTAGGAAACAGCATAGAAAAATTCTTTTACCATCTCCGTGTCCAGTTCTCCTAATTTATCACAGGTAAATGTGGCGTCAAAATTCAGATATGGTCTTCCGGAAAGGTCGATTGCCGAAAGCACCAGTACCTCATCCATCGGAAGCATAAAATGTCCATACCGCTTGATTCCTTTTTTATCTCCCAGTGCTTTTGCAATGGTCTGTCCCAGCACGATTCCGGTATCCTCGATCGTGTGGTGGCTGTCTACCTCCAGATCTCCGGTAACTTTGACAGTCAGATCAAAAAGTCCATGTCTTGCAAAGCCGGAAAGCATATGGTCAAAGAAACCGATGCCAGTGGAAATGTCAGTCTTTCCTGTTCCGTCCAGATTCAGTGTCATCTCAATCTGTGTTTCTTTTGTCACACGACTGCAGGATGCAACTCTGCTCTCCATCTTTTAGCCCTCCTCTTCAAAACGTACATGGATCGAATTGGCATGTGCAGTCAGCTGTTCCGCTTTTGCAAAGCTTTCGATATCCTTATGTACCTTCTGCAGTGCTTCTCTTGAATAAGAGATGATACTGGATTTCTTAATGAAATCGTCTACAGAAAGCGGGGAAAAGAATTTAGCGGTTCCGTTGGTAGGAAGGATATGGTTTGGTCCGGCGAAATAATCGCCCAGTGGCTCGCTTGCATATTCTCCGATAAAGATAGCTCCTGCATTGCGGATCTTGGTCATCACTTCAAATGGATTTTTTGTCTGGATTTCCAAATGCTCGGATGCGATCTCATTTGCCACGTCGATCACATCTTCCATCGTATCGGCAAGCAGAATATATCCGTAATTATCCAGAGATTTGGAAATGATCTCTGCTCTTGAAAGTTCTTTTAAGAAACCATCTACCTGATCGGATACCTCATGTGCCAGCTTTTCACTTGTCGTAACAAGAATTGCGGAAGCGAGCTCATCATGCTCTGCCTGGGAAAGCAGGTCTGCCGCAACATATCTCGGATTAGCTGTCTCATCTGCCACAACCAGGATTTCACTTGGTCCTGCAATGGAATCAATGCTGACATGACCGTAAACTGCTTTCTTTGCAAGTGCTACATAGATATTTCCAGGTCCTACGATTTTGTCAACCTTCGGGATACTCTCTGTTCCGTATGCAAGGGCTGCAATTGCCTGTGCACCGCCGACCTTGTAGATCTTATCCACACCGGCTTCTTTGGCTGCAACCAGTGTATTCGGACTTACTTTTCCATTTTTTCCAGGAGGCGTTACCATGATGATCTCATCCACACCGGCAACCTTTGCCGGCATCACATTCATCAGTACCGAAGACGGATAAACTGCCTTTCCTCCCGGCACATACACGCCGACTCTGTGAAGCGGAGTGATCTTCTGCCCAAGAATGGTTCCGTCCGGTTTACTGTCAAACCAGCTGTTCTGACGCTGTTTTGCATGATAACTTTCGATATTGTCTTTTGCTTTGCGGATGACTGTAAGAAGTGTATCATCAACCTGCGCATATGCTTCTTCAATTTCTGCATCTGTGACTTCAATCGTATCTGCAGTAAGCTCTGCCCCATCAAATTTGGCAGTGTATGCAAAAACTGCCGCATCTTTTTCTTCTTTTACTTTATCTAAAATTTCTTTTACGCTTGCCTCATACTGTCCATAATTGTTCGGACTTCTTTTCAGCAGATCTTCCAGCAGATTTTTTTTTGTATCGCTGTTCAGCTTTTGTATTCTCATGTGCATTAAGCCTCCCTTTTTAATATACTTCTGAGTTTATAAAGAAGTTCCTTGATCCTGTCATTTTCCAGACGCATGCTGACCGGGTTTACGATCATACGCGCTGATAACGGGCAAACCTCATCGAGAACTACAAGTCCGTTCTCCTTCAGGGTGGATCCGGTTTCCACGATATCCACGATCACCTCTGAAAGGCCAACGATCGGTGCAAGTTCAATCGAACCGTTCAATTTGATAATCTCTACCGTCTGGTGTCTGGTATTATAAAAATAATCCTTTGCAATATTCGGATATTTTGTTGCCACACGGATCAGTTCGTGATTCTCCAGATATTTTTTCGCATCTGCCGGTCCGCATACGCACATCCTGCATTTACCAAAACCAAGATCCAGTACCTCATGTACCTTCTTTCCCGCTTCCAGAATCGTGTCTTTTCCGACCACGCCGATGTCCGCCGCACCATATTCTACATAGGTCGGTACATCCGGTCCCTTCGATAAGAAAAATTTGAGTTTTAATTCTTCATTCACAAAAATCAGCTTTCTGGAATCTTTATCTTTCATTTCCTCACAGGTGATCCCCAATTCTTCCAGAAGCTCCAGTGTCTGTTTTGCGAGCCGCCCCTTACAGAGCGCAAATGTCAAATATCTTGTGTCTTTCATCGTCTCACCCCTACCCTACAATTTTCTCTTCGCCGGTCATCAGGTTCACCATCTGCACATCTCCTTTGCTGCGAAGATACAGCATGCTTCCTGCAAGACTGCGTTTTCCATAATCCACATAGAATTCCAGCGACTTATCCGATGCTTTCTGAAGGATCTGGGTATTCTTGTCCTTTCCTCTGAATTCCATGGCAAGCTGGATTGCATCCTTCAACCGTTCTTTATCATATAAGATCAGGGAACTCTTCTCGCCACTTGAGATCTGGATCTTCTGGCGGGAAAGTGCGCTCATCAGTTCATCTACTACGATCGCAAAACCGATCGCCGGCTCTGCTTTTCCAAACTTTTCAACCAGGTGGTCATAACGTCCGCCTTTTACAATGGCATCCCCGGTCCCAAAAGTGTATCCCCGGAAGATAATACCGGTATAATATCCGTAAATTCCGCTCATGCTCAGATCAAACGTAATATACTGTTCCATTTTGTAGACAGATAAGATCGCGTAGATTTTTTCGAGACGCCGGATTGCTTTCATCGCTTTTTTGCTTGGCGCTACCTTTTTCGCCTCCTCCAGGATCTCCACACCACCGACCATCTCTGAAAGTGCAGAAAATGCTTTTCTTGACACCGGTTTTGCATCAGCCTCTTCTAAAAGTTCGTCTGCACCGAAAAAGTTCCGGTTGTTAATCAACTCACGCAGACGTTCTTCTGTCTCATCATCAATCTCGGATTCCTCGATCAGACTCTGGAAAAAGTCTACATTTCCTATACTGATCTGAAATTCTTCCAGTCCGGCATTCTTCAGACAGTCAATGACAAGTGCCAGCATCTCCGCATCAGCATCCGCCGCATCCAGTCCGATCATCTCCGCGCCCATCTGGGTACTTTCCTTTAATCGTCCCTGATAACTGGAATGATTGATAAATGTATTCCCCACATAGCAAAGCCTTGCCGGGAGCTCATCATCCTTAAATAAAGTTGCCGTCGCACGTGCGATCTGCGGAGTGATATCCGGTCTTAACACCAGTGTGTTGCCGTCTCTGTCAAAAAATTTATATAATTCCCTTGAAGGAATGGTTCCGATCTCTTTTCTGAATACATCAAAATATTCATACATAGGAGTCTGGATATCATGATATCCGTACAAATGCAGAGTCTTATGAAGTCGGTTCTGAAGTGCCAGCTTTTTGGCGCATTCTTCGTGATAAATGTCTCGGACCCCTTCGGGTGTATGTAATAACTGCTTCATAGATTGTAACTCCTCTTTTTTGTTTATTCGTCACTTTAGTATGTTACCATATTAAAACGTGACCTTGTTGTATTATACGAACTTTGACGCGGCTTGTCAAGCCTGCACACTCAGAAGTTCTATCCTGCTAATCTCTTTTCCATGCTTCTTATCTTTCTTCCCGGTGATCCAGATCCTTCTGGAGCATCTCCAGATACGGAACGAATACGCCCTGCCTTAGCTGCATAAAATATTCCTCATCCAGTTCTTCAAAGCGTACGCTTTTCCGTCCGCCCTGCTTCATCCGCTCCCAAAACACTTCTATTTCTTCAAAACGCATGTAATAAAGCAGGTTTTTTGTACTGTAATAGATAAGAAAAAAGGAAATTCCATCCTGTTTTTCAAAATCCCGCATAAAATTCATCTGGTGTTCATGGATATTGTGTAGTGGAAAGGTATCCATACTGCACTCTTTTGCGTCAAAACATACGGGAATTCCCTGTACTGCTCCAATATAATCGACCGTACTGCGCTGGTCAAAATAGGCCAGCGTGATCTGGCGGTGATCTTTGTCCATTCGTACCGGAGTGATCGGTGTCGGGATTTTCTGAATGAGCGCCAGTCCCTGCTGCTGATAGCGTTCATTCGTCCGGTTAATAAAATCCTCCAGGGTTGAACCTCTTAGCCCTCTTGAATTCCAGGTTCCCATTCTAATCCTTCTCCTTTTATGATGGTTGTAAATCCTTCCGGAAGAGGCGCGGTAAGCTCCTTTTCCGATACCTTTGCAAGCGCATCCTCTCTTTTCGGGAACTGCATTTTCCATGCATGTAAAAGTTGATATTTTAACGCATACTTTTTCCTGAAAATAGAATTGACCTTTGGATTACCATACTTGCTATCCCCGATGATCGGATGACCGGTCGAAGACAGATGTGCACGGATCTGATGGGTCCGTCCCGTGATCAGATGCACCTTCAGAATCGTCTGCTGACCATTATCCGCAAGCGGAATATACTCTGTGGCTATCGGCTTTGCCTCGCCTTTTGCTTCTTTCAGAATTTTCACCTGATTGGTCATCTCATTTTTCAGAAGATATCCTTCGATCTTCTGACGGTCTTTTATCACCCCATCCACGATCGTGAGATAATATTTTTTCACGGTCCTGTCTCTTAAAATCTCGCTGAGCTGCTGCAATCCCGCAAGGCTTTTCCCTGCGGTTACAAGACCACTGGTATTCCGGTCCAGGCGGTTACAGACAGATGGGCGGAAAGTAGCAAGCTCAGCTGGTTTCAGATCGCCTTTTTTCAGCAGATACGCGATCATATATTCATTCAGGGAAAGGTCAGACGGTGCTGCTTTCTGGGAAAGCATGCCTGATGGTTTGTTCAGGATCAGAATGTCCGGATCCTCATAGATTACCGACAGCCGGATGCTGCTTTTCATTGCCCGTGCAAGATCTGCCGGAAGCTGCTTTTCTGCTCCCGGTGCCCCTGCGAATTTCTGCCAGGTATCATCTGAGAGAAATACTTCAACCTGGTCTCCTTTTGTCAGTTTTTCATTTCCCTGCGCTTTTTTCCCGTTTAACTTGATGTTCTTTTTCCGCAGCATCTTGTAAACAAAGCTCATCGGCGCATTACTTAAATATTTTCCAAGAAGCTTGTCCAGACGCTGTCCTGCTTCATTTGCCGAAACGGTTATTTTCTGCATGCTTTTAATTCCTCCTGCCTTTTACAGTGAAATGTCCAGAAGGAGTCCTTTGATCATCTCTTCATGTTTTCTTGTATCCTGCTGTTCTACAGAAGCAATGTTGTTCATTCCCTCGGCGCGGGTCAGAAATGCTTTGTAATCATGGAAAAGCTTGACCACCACCTTGTCGAACTGGTTCTGCTTCATAATGGATCTGATATGCTTTGCGGCATAGTCCACATCCACTTTTTTCACCGGCACATAGCCACAGATCGTATTGTTGTAAATTGCAACAGCTGCTATCGGCATTGCCTTTTTCTCACTGGTGATCACAAGATCGTATGCAACGGTAAGTTCTTCGGTGACAGCCGAGATTTCAAGCTCAGTTGCCTCATCGATGGAATCATGCGGCATGACCATGATCAGATTGACCAGGATCCGGCTTGCCGGAAGACATCCGAGTACCGCTACTACAGTGAGCAGATTGAGCTTTGTCTTTGTTGTTACATAACCGGCGATCATCAGTGCGGCAACCAGTCCAAAAGAGACAACAGCTTCCAGTATCAATAATCGTTTTCTTCTGCGCAGATAACCTGCATCTCCTTTTTGTATCTTCATCTTGTCTTTCGCTTACTCCTTCGTTATTTTCTCTATCATTGACATGGCTTTTAAGATCATTCCATGCGGAAGTACTTTGGTTGCAGCTTCTGCCCCTTTCATTGCCGTGCCATATACAGAAACCTCTTTTTTGTATTTGGCATCAATAAGCGCCTGCTTTACAACCTGTACCGGATCTGCCATCACAGCCTCTTTCATGCCACCGGGCAACTTCCCTGACACTTCAAAAAACGGGGTGTCCACAGGTCCCGGGCAGACCGCTGTGACGAAGATTCCTTTTTCCTTAAGTTCAGCTGCAAGGCTTCTTGAAAAGCTCAGTACATACGACTTTGTCGCTGCATAAACTGCGAATTTTGCCTGCGGGCAAAAAGCTGCTGCGCTTGCCAGGTTGATGATCCTGGTTCCTTTATGCATCCAGGGCAGACAGGTACAGGTCATTTCGGTCAGTCCCCGGCAGTTCAGGTCGATCATGCGGAGCTGAAGTTTCCTGTCTTCCTTTGCAATCTCCTCTATTGTCCCGGTCTTTCCGAATCCGGCTGCATTGACCAGCATACGGATATCAGGATTCTGATTCTCCAGCCGGTTTTTCACCTGCTTGTATACCAGATCCTCTTCCATGTCCCCTGCAAAGATCCGGATATAGGTCTTGTGGCTTTTCTTGATCTCTTCCAGTTTCTTTTCACTGCGGGCAATCACCCAGATTTCGTCCAGTTCCCTGTAAAAACGTTCAATCTGTCTGACAAATTCTTTTCCCATGCCGGAGGATGCCCCGGTAACAATCGCAATCTTCATAAGCGGTTCTCCTTTCTCCTGTGACTACTTCCGTTTGTGTACATTACGGATGGATTTCTTTTTCTGCGGTCTTGATGAGGACTCGCCTCTGCCGTTTCCTGTAGATGCAGGCTTTGTATTCTTATGCCCTGCATTTGAATTTTTATAATTTCCGTTTGTCTTTCCTGGATTTTTGTTATTTCCATTCGGGTTTTTGCTCTTTCGGTCCGTACCGCCATGAGTTCCGCCATGGTTTTTTCCGCTGTATCCATTCTTCTCCTGCGTTTTTTCCGAATGAAGCTTTCTCGGACGGATCAGACATTTTTCATCGAAGCCTACCAGATCCATACGGTCCGCAATTCGCAGTGCCTCCATGACCAGATCATAATTTTTCGGGTTCCGGTACTGGATCAGTGCTCTCTGCATCGCTTTTTCATGCGGATTCTTCGGCACATACACCGGCTTCATCGTCCGCGGATCTACACCGGTATAATACATACAAGTGGAAATCGTAGACGGTGTCGGGTAGAAATCCTGTACCTGCTCCGGCATATAACCGAGATCCCGCAGGTATTCGGCAAGCTTTACCGCTTCTTTCATAGTAGAACCCGGATGGGACGACATCAGATACGGAACCAGGTACTGTTTAAGTCCTAGCCTTTTATTGATCTCTTCGTATTTGTGGGTAAAACGTTCATAAACCGCATTTTCCGGCTTGCCCATCATCTGAAGAACCGGGTCTGCTACATGCTCCGGTGCAACTTTCAGCTGACCGCTGACATGATACTGACACAGTTCTTTGAAAAACGTGTCATCCGGATCCGCCAGCAGATAGTCAAACCGGATACCGGAACGGATAAATACTTTTTTGACTCCAGGTATCTTTCTGAGATCCCTGAGAATGCTTAAGTATTCTTTATGATCTGCGATCAGATTTTTACACGGCTTTGGAAAAAGACACTGTTTGTTCGTACATGCCCCGTATTTTAACTGTTTCTTACATGCCGGTGCACGGAAGTTCGCGGTCGGTCCGCCTACATCATGAATATATCCTTTGAATTCCGGATCCTCCGGAAATGTCTTTGCTTCAGCGATCAGTGATTCCTTACTTCGTGTCTGAATGATTCTTCCCTGATGGAATGTCAGTGCACAAAAACTGCAGCCTCCAAAACATCCCCTGTTGCTGATCAGACTGAATTTGATCTCCCGGATTGCCGGAACTCCACCTGCCGTCTCATAAGATGGATGGTAGGTCCGCATGTAAGGAAGTGCGTAGACATCATCCATCTCCTGCTGGGTCAGCGGTTTTGCCGGAGGGTTCTGTACCACATACAGATGATCTGAATAGGGCTCAACCAGCCGCTTTCCGGAAAATGGATCTGTGTTGCAGTACTGTCTGTAAAAGCTTTTGGCGTACAGAAGCTTATCTTTTTTCATCTCTTCATACGGTTCCAGAATCTCTGCATCATACACACTGTCCAGATTCTTGACCTTGCAGACCGTTCCATCGATATAAGTAATGTCCTTGATATCCAGTCCGGCATCCAGTGCCTCTGCAATCTCAATGATCGAGCGTTCGCCCATTCCATAAGAAACCAGGTCTGCACCCGAATCCAGAAGAATGGAACGCTTAAGCTGGTTGGACCAGTAATCATAATGTGCAAGTCTTCTAAGACTCGCCTCGATACCACCCAGAATGATTGGTGTCTTCTTATATGTCTGACGGATCAGATTGCCGTACACAACTGCTGCATAATCCGGTCTCTTTCCCATCACTCCGCCCGGTGTATAAGAATCCTGCTGCCGTCTTTTCTTTGATACAGAATAATGGTTGACCATGGAATCCATATTTCCCGCCGACACCATAAATCCAAGCCGCGGCTCTCCAAATTCTGTAATACTTTCTTTATCCTTCCAGTCAGGCTGTGCAATGATCCCCACGCGGAAGCCATGTGCCTCTAAAAGGCGGGTGATGATCGCATGTCCAAAAGACGGGTGGTCTACATAGGCATCTCCGCTTACATAGACAAAGTCTACCTGATTCCACCCTCGCTCTTCCATCTCTTTCCTGCTGATCGGTAAAAATCCATGATTCATTATAATACCTCGTATGTCTGATTGGTAATGTCTTCATAGCTGTGAATAAAATAGTCGGCAAGTTCCCGCTTTTTCGCATCCTGTGGGCGTGAAAACCAGTCGTCCACCGCGCACACACGCATTCCTGCATTTTTCCCGGCGAGGATTCCCATCGGAACATCTTCAAATACCAGACAAGCAGAAGGCTCCGCACCCAGCTGCCCAGCCGCCTTCAGATAAACATCCGGTGCCGGTTTCCCTTTATTCACTTCGCAGCTTGTACAGATCGTATCGAAAAGATGGGTGATCTGCCTTGCCTTTAAAAATTCTTCCACCAGTTTCCGGTCATTGCTGGTTGCGATTCCTGTCCGGATCTCTTTCTCTTTCAGCATCTCCAGAAATTCCTTTACCCCTGGCTTTAGTGTGACCTCTTTTGTATATTTATCCACAGACATATCATACCATTCTTTTTTGATCTCCTCCACAGTATGCGGAAGCTCCGGAAAAATCTTCAAAAAGTACTGCGCTGTCTCGGTATAGCTCATCCCTTCCATTGCCTCATGAAAATCTTCCGGCGGATTCAGATGATATTTTCTGATATAATCTTCATCTATCGCTGTCCACACCCACATGGAATCTACCAGAGTCCCATCCAGATCAAAAATGACAGCTTTAGTATGCTCTAACATAATTTTTTTATCTCCTCTTCGGTCAGTGACCGGTATTCTCCCTTTGTAAGTGTCTTATCCAGAGCAAGGCTTCCCATAGAAAGCCGCTTCAGATAGATTACCTCTTTGCCGACTGCATGAAACATCCGCTTCACCTGATGGAAACGTCCTTCAGTGATCGTAAGCTCGATTTCCGACTCTTCCCCACTTTTCAGGATTCGAAGATCTGCGCTTTTAACCGGCGTATCGTCTCCGATATCCACTCCATCTGCAAATGCTTTCACATCAGATTCATCTACCTTTCCCTGTACTTTCGCATAATACACCTTATCCACATGCTTTTTTGGGGAAAGCAGGCGGTGTGCCAGTTCTCCGTCATTGGTGATCAGAAGAAGTCCTTCCGTGTCCTTATCCAGACGTCCTACCGGGAACAGATCATTTCTTTTTTTATCTGTGATCAGATCCAGAACTGTCTTGTCCCGGTCATCTCTTGTTGCGGAAATAACACCTGCCGGTTTATGGAGCATATAATACTCTTTTTTAGCGTATCCAATCTGTTTTCCGTCAAGACTTACTTTCTGTGTGGTCTCATCGATTTTAAGTTCCGGTTTTTTCACCGTCTCTCCATCAACCATAACACGTCCGCTGCGGATCAGTTTTTTGATTTCACTTCTGGTTCCCTGCCCCATCTCGGCAAGATATTTGTCTATGCGCATCATGCAGACTGATTCCTCCATCCAGGCAGATATTTGTTCTTCAAAGTTCCGTTCGTGACTTTTCCCCATCCAAGCGGGAAACCGTCTGTACAGACCAGATGCCAGCCTTTTGCCTTAGCCGGAATCAGATCCTCCACATCGATTGTCTCACCTTTCAGATAACGCATCAGTCGGTTATCATCAGAAGACAAGTTCAAAGTATGCGCGTACTCTTCCATTTTCAGGTTCATCGCCAGTGCCTGGCTCGGTTCAAAACGCTTTTTCTTCAGTTCGCCAAGGAGCAGTCCGCTTCTTAAAAATCTTGCGCCTTTCAGTTCCGGAAGATTCTCCGGCATATAGTACACGCGCTCTCCATGGATATCCAGTCTCCACGGCTTCAGATCCCACTTTACATCACGGAAGAATTCCTCCAGCTCTGCCGGGATTTTCTTCGCTTTCTGCTCTGCGACCGGGGAAGACGGGCAGATTGCATCCTCACTCTTTTTCAGCAGTGCGAGGTAATGTCCCTCCCCTTTCATATGATGTGGAAAAATACGGACAGTCTTAGCAAAATCCGGATCCTTTGACTTGGTTACTTCCGGCCTGCCCGGTGCAAATCCTTCATATCCTGCGATTTCCTGAATCTCGAATTCCGGATATTCACCGAGCAGATATTCAATCGTCCCCTCATTCTCCAGTGGATCAAACGTACAGGTTGAATACAACATCATGCCACCCGGCTTTAACATTCTTGCCGCCTGGGTGATAATGCTTCTCTGCAGCTTCGAGAAAAATTCCGGTCCATGTTCTTCCCAGGCGCGTACCATCTTCTTATCCTTACGGAACATCCCTTCCCCGGAACACGGCGCATCGATCAGGATCTTGTCAAAATAACCGCTGAAATAGCGTTCCAGTCGTCCAGGTTCTTCACTCATGACCAGCATATTGCCGATTCCGAAAACTTCCAGATTCTTTAAGAGTCCTCTTGCTCTGGAGCTGCTGATATCATTTGCGACCAGAACACCTTCGTTCTGAAGCTTCGCTCCAAGCTCGGTTGCCTTTCCACCGGGTGCGGCACAGACATCCAGTACCCGGTCCCCCGGTTCTACCGGAAGACGGTTCGCCGGTGTCATCGCACTCGGCTCCTGCAGGTAGTAAAGTCCTGCAAAATAATACGGATGCTTCGCAGGAGATATCTTTTCTCCATCATAGTAAAAACCGTTGTCGATCCACGGGATCGGTGTGATCTCAAACGGACAGATCTTCACAAAATCCTCCACAGAAATCTTCTCCGTATTCACACGAAGTCCGTAATATCTCGGCTCGTCATAACATTTTATATAATCCTCAAATTCATCTCCGAGGAGTGCCTTCATCTTCTCTTCAAATTCATTTGGTAAATTTATCATTCTTTCGTCCTCCATATCATTTAAGTATAGCATAGTTAGAAAGAACAGGAAAGTTTTTTCTCCCCGGCAAGTCTTAAAATCCAATAGGGATTGTAACTGGTTTCTTCGCCGTCCGGATAGAGATAAATCCCCAGATGCAGATGCGTGGCAAACATCCCTTTCGTCCCCTCTGGACCATATCCGGTATTTCCCATAAATCCAATGATATCCCCTGCCTTCACCTCGTCCCCCTCCTGATAACTTCCATAAGAGTCCAGATGTGCATAATAGAAATATGCACCGGACGGTGCGGTAATCCCGATCCTGTATCCTCCCTTTTCCAGCCAGCCTCTTGCCGATACTACCCCATCTGTCATACTCACAACCGGATAGAGACCGGGGATATCTTTCGATGCCATCAGATCACAGCCTTCATGTCCCCTTTTTCCTCCGTAGGTGCGCTCTCCCATCCAGCTGTCCACAAAAGATACCTGATACTGTGGATGTTTCGGTGATTCCGGAACAGGAAAATAGCGGATATCATTCCAAAGAGCTGTACAGATCTTTTCAAAAGATTTCCACTCTTCTTTTTCCGACCATTTTTCAAATAGCTCTTTTTCGTTATCCTGTGGAAACAGGCTGTTTTCCAGAAAATAAATGGCATAAAGTCTTCCTCTTTTTTCATGATCTGTCTTCGCAAGAACCTGGAAAAACGCCTCCTCCATCCCAAGCTTTCTGAATTCTTCTGTGCTTCCTGTTTTTAGGTTCAATCGGTTTTTTTTAGCTTTCTCGTTGATCTGTATGCTTGCTGCCACGCAAAAAATCAGCAATAAAAAAAGGAGCAGAAGCGATCTGCGTTCCAGTCTTTTTTTCAAGATTTCTCCATTTTTCTTTTATTCTATTCACACTGAATCTCTTCTATGCACATGTGCCCCGGTATATCTGTCTGCGTTTTTTCATAAACTATTGCAAAAGAATACGGCAGGTATACACGATGAAAACAAAAAAACTGTCTGTGTTTTTTCTGATCGGACTTTTCCTTCTGATGCTTTTTTCCCCGGAAACCGTTGCCACAGGTGCCGCAAACGGACTGCTGCTCTGGTATAGGCAGGTGCTTCCGGTGCTCTTTCCTTTTCTTCTTATAACCGGTCTTATGATCCGCACAGAGAGCATTTCCCTGATCAACCATACCCTTTCTCCAATTCTGAAGCCTTTTCTTGGCATTTCTGAAAATGCTTCTTTTTCGGTGGTCTGTGGATTTCTCTGTGGCTTTCCAGTAGGGGCAAAATCCTGCTCTGACCTGACTGATAAAGGGAAAATTTCTTCTGCCGAAGGAGAATACCTACTTTCCTTCTGTAACAATGTCAGTCCTGCGTTTCTGACCGGGTATGTGGCGGTACAGAGCCTCAAGCAGCCTGAAATGGCGCAGATCTGTCTGCTTTTTCCTATCCTTGCCGCACTGTGCTGCTCCTTTTTGTTCCGCAGATGGTATCTGCCGCGGAATCCTTTTGCGGTCGTAGAAGAACAGGCTGATCCCAGACAATTTCTTCCTTTTTCCGAGGCTCTTGACGAAAGTATTCTGTCAGCATGTGATTCCATCACGAAAATCGGCGGATATATGATCGTTTTTTCAGTGCTCATTTCTTTTATGGCAAAACTTTCCTTTCAGAATTTCTTCTGGAAATTGTTGCTTCTTCCCGGAGTGGAACTGACCGGGGGAATCCGCATGCTCTGTCAGCTGGACCTTACTTCTGAACAGCGGTTTCTTCTCGTTATGGCGCACTGTTCTTTTGGAGGAGTCTGCGCGCTTTTCCAGACAAAATGCATGATCCGATCCCAGAACTGGTCTTTTCCTCGCTATATAGCAGAAAAGCTGATTACCGCAATGGTAACCAGCCTGTTCGCTTTTTGCTATATGAAATTGTTCGGATAAAGAACTTATTCTCTCTGTCCCTGGTCCGTCTGTCCGGCTTCTCCGCCGAATTCTGCTTCCAGTCCGCGTGAGGACTTATCCGGAACTTCCAGTTCTGCACGGTTGTTACGGACAACATCATAACATTCCTGAAGGGATGTTACCAGACTGTCATACTTGCTTGTGTAACTGTTCAGTGTATGACCGATGATGCTTTCAGCATTGGCAAGAAGATCATCTGTATACTGCACTGCCCCGATACGGATATCGTTGGCATCATTAGTCGCATTATCCAGAATCTGCTGTGCCTGGTCTGTTGCTGCCATAACGATCTCGTTTGCCTGTGCGTATGCCTGCTGCATGATCTCATGCTCGCTTACCAGTTCACTTGTCTGTGCATGTGCTTCTTCAATCATGCTTTCTGCTTTCTGTTGTGCATCCGCAAGGATCGCATCCTTGTTCGCAATGATCTTCTGATAACGCTTGATCTCATCAGGTGTCTTCATACGAAGTTCACGGAGAAGTTCATCGATCTGGTCTTTATTCACGATAATCTTTGTAGTTGATAATGGCTGAAACTTACAGCTGTCAATGTACTCTTCAATTTCTTCAATAATCTGCTCAATACGGCTGCTCATAATTTTGCACTCTCCTTCTTGTCACAGACCTACTGTGACATCTTTTCTTTTATACTTTTGGCGACAGTCTCCGGCACGAACTGGGAAATATCCCCTCCGAAAGCTGCGACTTCTCTTACGATTGTAGAGCTAAGGTAAGAATACTTGAGATTGGTTGTAAGGAACATGGTTTCTACTTCCGGTTCAAGCTTATGATTCGTCTGTGACATCTGGATCTCATATTCAAAATCTGTGATCGCACGCAGTCCGCGAATCACAAGACGTGCCTTTTGCTGTCTTGCAAATTCTACAAGCAGCCCGTCGAAAGGCACTACTTTCACATTACCGAGATCTTTTGTCACTTCCTTTAACATTTTAACACGTTCTTCTACAGAAAACAACGGGGTTTTTGCTTTATTCATCAATACTCCGATTATAAGTTCGTCTACAATTTTACTGCTCCGGGTAATAATATCCAGATGTCCGAAAGTTACCGGGTCAAAGCTTCCCGGATAAATCGCTCTTATCATGAGTCTACTCCTCCACAGATATAAATACATGCATATTAGTCTTGTATTTCTTTTGTTTGATCATTAAAAAACCAAGTTCCTCCAAATAAGAAAAATCAGTCGCCAAAGATGCTTCCACGATGATCAGTGCATCCTTTTCCAGCAAGTCTGATTTTGCAAGATAAGTAAGCACCTCTTTTTCCAGCATATGGTTGTACGGTGGATCCATAAACACATAATCGAATTTTTCTCTTCCATCCAGCCTGCGAAGTGCCGAAAATACATCCTCCCGGATTACTTCCGCCTGGTCTGCAAGCTGTGTCTTTTTCAGATTCTCCATAATGCACTGGATTGCATTCGGATTGTTTTCCACAAAAACCGCCTTTTTTACACCTCGGCTGATCGCCTCAATCCCGATTGCCCCGCTTCCGGAAAAAAGATCCAGAAATGTACAGTCGCAAAGTCCGTGTGCGATCATATTGAATAAGGTTTCTTTGGTTCTGTCGGTTGTCGGACGTGTCTCCATTCCTTTTACCGTCACAAGTGGTATTCTTCTGGCTTTCCCTGCTATGACTCTCATCTTATCGTTCTCCTGATTTATGATGTCAGAAACTACTCCATCATTTCAAAACATAGGGTGTTTTGTCTTTTAACCCTGACAACATATTATACTTATTTGTGATTATTTTGTCAATTTCCCCGCTTGTATTTTACCAGATACATTTTTTATATCTGTCTTTTTTCAGATACAAAGCTCTACTTTTCCAACTCCATATGTGCCTGATGGACAGTGATCTGCTGATATGGAATATCAATATGATTTTCATCCAGTGTCAACTTGATATTTTCCAGCATCCGCCATCTTGTCGGCCAATACTCTTCACTTTTTACCCATGCACGGACACCAAGCACCACTGAACTGCTCCCAAGCTCATTTACAAAGACATTATGTTCCATACTCTGGATAACGGACGGATCATTTTTTACAAGTCCCTGCAGCAGTTTCTTGGCAAGGCGCAGATCCGCTTCATATGCAATATCCACCTTCAGATCCAGCTGACGGTAATCTTTGTCCGTCACATTGGTAAGGCTTGTGTTGGCAAGTGTTCCATTCGGCACAATGATCGTCTTGTTGTCAATGGTGGCAAGCTTAGTGTAGAAAATCTGGATCTCTTTGACCGTTCCTTCATTGCCATGGCTGTCTTCTATAATATAATCCCCGACAACAAAAGGCTTCAAAAATAAAATCAGCATCCCACCGGCAAGGTTGGAAAGGCTTCCCTGCAGGGCAAGACCAACTGCCACGCCTGCCGATGCAACCGTTGCTGCAATCGATGCAGATTCTACACCGAGCGAATTGATAATTGCCAGAAACAGCAGAATATGAAGTCCGTATTTCAACAGAGAATCCACAAACTGTCTTGCACCGGTATCCGAATTGGCGCGTTCCATGGATGCCCGCGTAATCTTGCGGATCCAGTTGATCACCTTATGGCAGATGATGAATATGAGCAGCGCCATCAGAATCCGGATTCCAAACGCAATCAGGTCCGGACCTTTCTCCTGAATGAATTTGTTAAATCCGGTGATTGTATCCACCGTATCCTGCACGGTCTCCTCTACCTCACTTCCTGCGGCTGTCTGTGTCAAAAGCATGTTTTATCCCTCCTTCAGTGCAATAAATGCTGCAAGATTCCCCCTCTTTCCTTTGGATGCGCGATGGGAAAATAAAAGCTCCGGGTTGCAACAGGTACACACATTAGTAACCGCCAGATGTTCCGGTCTGATCCCTGCATCTGTGAGAACCAGTTCATTTGCCTTCCAGAGATCCAGCTGGAACTTTCCATTCTCCTTGGCATAGAACAGACGGTCATATTCAGACTCTCTGAAATTTGCGCGGAACATATCGATCACATCTTCACTGACTTCATAGCATTCCTGACAGATGGACGGTCCCACACAGGCAAGGATATTCTTTGGATCACAACCGAATTCTTTCTGCATCTTTTCAACCGTCACCTGTCCCATCCGGTTCACAGTGCCTCTCCAGCCGGAATGGCTGGATGCTACCACCTTTTTCACCGGATCCAGAAACAGAAGCGGTACACAGTCCGCGTAAAATGTCACCAGACAGATCCCCGGTACATTTGTGATCAGTCCATCTACATCTGTGTAATCTTTTTCTCTTGTAACACCTTTGCCGGCATCTTCTCTTGTCACGATCCGTACGTTCGTCGTATGGGTCTGATGCGTGCAGACCATATGCTCCGGCTTCACGCCGATTGCAGCTGCCATTCTTCTGTAATTCTCGTCCACATGCGCGGGATCATCCCCTCTGGTATAGCTCAGGTTCATGCTTCCCAGGAAACCTTCACTCACTCCTCCAAGTCTGGTCGAAATTCCATGTTCTACAAGTCCTTCCTTTTCAAGGATCGGATATTTGAGAAATGGTACGCCAGCACTTATGCATTCGTCAAAGATATGCTCCTCGTTTTTATATTTTAATCCTATTTTCATCTGTACTCTCCCGTATTGTGATATCTGCAGGCAGCCATCTGCCTGTCCCCGGTATCATAACTCATACAATTCCAAAATCTCCACAGTACTCAAATGCATTTTTCCGCAAAGAAATCTTATTCCCCGCGATTCCTATTACATCGAAGCGGCATGGTATCTCTGTGCAGCCGTTCTTCATCAGATAATAAACGGCCGCTCCGGACAGGCGCATCTGTTTGGGCACAGATACCGCCTCCAGAGCAGCCGAAAGCCCTCCTGTTTTGCGAAATTTCACCTCACAAAAGACCAAATATTCTCCGTCTTTTGCAACAATGTCAATCTCCGCATAACGGCAGCGGAAATTATACTCCAGTATCCGATATCCTTGCTTTTCCAGAAATTCACCTGCTATTTTTTCATATTTTGTACCGGTCCTTCGCCGGTTTTTTTCATTCTCCAATCGCCTTTTGGATCTGATCTTCTACCTGTTCTGACGGATTTTTATACGAAGTGTCCGATAAAACTTCTTCTGTGGATCGGTGTCGGTCCAAGCGTCTGAAGTGCTTTGATATGTTCTGCTGATCCATAACCTTTGTTGGACGCGAATCCATATCCCGGAAGTACCTTATCATACTCTTCCATCAGACGATCTCTTGTTACCTTTGCCACAATACTTGCTGCAGCGATGGATACGCTTTTCGCATCTCCCTTGATGATTGGAACCTGTGGAATCACAACCTCCGGAATGGTAACTGCATCATTTAAAAGCAGATCCGGCTTGACTTTCAAATTGCCAATCGCCTGACGCATGGCTTCGTAAGTTGCCTGCAGAATATTGATCTCGTCAATCCTTACAGGGGAAGCCATCCCGAGACCTACCGCAACTGCTTTGTCCATGATCTCATCATAAAGCTCATCTCTTTTTGCTGCGGAAAGCTTCTTGGAATCATTTATATAAAGGATCTCGCACTCTTTGGGCAGGATCACGGCTCCTGCAACCACCGGACCCGCAAGTGGCCCCCTTCCCACCTCGTCAATTCCACAGATAAACGCATGGTCAGCATATTTTTCTTCGTACTGACGCATTTTCGCAAGGCGCTCTTTTTCGGCAAGCAGCTTTTCCTTCTGCTTTCTGTACTTTTCCAGAAGCTTTTGCACACCGGCTCTGTCATCCGGCGCATAGACCTTCATCAGCTGCTCCCTTTCGGCATCCTCTGCCATTTTTAAACGGCTGTCGATCTCTTTGATACTTTCTTTACTCATGCTTTATCACTCCGATTTTGTTGAACGGATAAATTCTTACCCAGGCACGCCCGATCAGCATATCACGGGTAAGTACACCCACACTTGCCACACGGCTGTCCGAGCTGTGATTCCGGTTATCTCCCAGGACAAAATATTCATCGTCTCCCAGTTTTATCGGCTCTGCTGCAATTCCCGGATCTTCCATCACCTCTGCACCATAATGTTCATCCAGCTTTTTGCCATTAATATACATATATCCATCGATCACCTGCACAGTCTCACCGGGCAGTCCGATGATACGTTTGATATAATAGGTATTCTCTGCATGCTGGTAAGGGAATACAATAATATCATATCTTTCCGGATCGCGGAAGCGGTAGCTGAGCTTATCCACGATCAGGTTATCTCCGTCTGAAAGTGTCGGCTCCATTGAATGACCGTCTACTTTTGTGCGCTGTCCGACAAAGGTGACGATCACCCATGTCAGCAGAACAATGACCAGAAGATACAGAAGAGTTCCTCCCAGTGATCTCCATATACTCTGCTCCTGCTCCGGGGCTTCTTCCTTGTTGTCTTCCTTACTCATTTGTATACTCCTTTACAAATTCAAGTGTGATCCTTCCGAGTCTTCCATTTCGGAAATCATCCAGCAGCATACCAGCTGCTTTTGCGGTATCTAATTCATTCCCACGCACCAGACAATGGCGGCTCTCAGCAATTGCTTCCAATACACTGTAGCTGTTCTGCTTTTCGTTGATCGTATATTTCTCAGCAAGAACACCCGGATAAGCATCCTGCATAAAGCTGATCAGCTCCGTCGCAAGCTCTTCCAGATTCATGATCTCATCCTTGATCGACCCGATAAATGCAAGGCGCAGTCCCACCTGCTGGTCCTCAAACTTCGGCCAGAGAATTCCCGGTGTATCGAGAAGCTCTACGTTCTTGTTTAGACGGATCCATTGCTTTCCTTTGGTCACACCCGGTTTGTTACCGGTCTTTGCACAGGCTTTTCCGGCAAGTGCATTGATAAAAGTAGACTTTCCGACATTCGGGATTCCGACTACCATCGCACGGACCGGACGGTTCAGAATCCCTCTCTTACGGTCACGCTCTGTCTTTTCTTTACATGCTTCCTGGATTACTCCCTGAATAGACTTAATCCCACCGCCTTTACGGGAATTAACCTTAACTGCCGAATATCCTTTTCCACGGAAATAGCCGATCCACTCTTCTGTCTGCTTCTCATCTGCAAGATCTGCCTTATTGAGCAGGATCAGTCTTGCTTTATTCTTTCCAAGTTCATCGATGTCCGGATTCCGGCTGCTCATCGGAACTCTTGCATCAACCAGTTCGATCACAAGATCGATCAGTTTGATATTCTCCTGCATCATCCTTTTGGCCTTTGTCATATGCCCCGGATACCATTGAAAATTCATCCAGTTTCCTCCTTCTATTTACCAAGCAGTCCGAAACGGTCTTTCGGGGAAAGGATAAACCATACTTTCCCTTCAATCTCGGAACGCTTTACATTTCCAATATCAGCCATCCGGCTGTCTTCACTGCTCTCCCGGTTGTCGCCAAGGACAAAATACTCATCTCCACCGAGAACGATCTTCTCACTGGCAATACCTGCATCTGCAATTGCAGTAGTCTCATACTTTTCATCCAGCTTTCTGTTGTTGATATAAATCTCTCCATCCCTGATCTCAACACTTTCGCCCGGAAGTCCGATAATCCTTTTAATATAGGAATGAAGGTTCTCATTCCCCTTTGGTTTGAACACGATAATGTCTCCGCGCTTCGGTGTACTGGCATCATATACGATCCGGTTTACCAAAACCACATCCCCATTCCGAATCACCGGGTTCATGGACTCTCCGATATTACTGATCTGATGCCCGAAATACCACACAAACACAAATGCGCACAGGCAGACGAGCACAATTTGGAATACCCATCCAAATACTTCGGGAATCCATTTCAAATTGATATGTTTTCTATGCTTTCTGTCAAATCTGAGTTCTTTTCTTTTTCTATGTCTCATCTGTTATCATATCCTATATTAGCAAAAGGGACAAGTACCTGTCGTATTTGTCCCTCTTTAAGCATTTACTATTTTACTAATTCTTTAACTTTTGCTCTCTTACCTACACGATCTCTTAAGTAGTTCAGTTTTGCACGTCTTACTTTACCTTTACGAACAACTTCTACTTTTTCAACGTTTGGTGAGTGAAGCGGCCATGTCTTCTCAACGCCGATTCCGTTAGAGCTCTTTCTTACTGTAAATGTTTCTCTTGCTCCGCCGCCCTGTCTCTTTAATACAGTACCTTCGAATACCTGAATTCTCTCACGGTTTCCTTCTTTGATCTTACCATAAACTTTTACAGTATCTCCTACGTGGAATTCCGGAGCATTTTCTTTTAACTGAGCTGCTTCAATGTTCTTAATAATTTCGTTCATGTGTGAACCTCCTTCATATTTTGACGTTCTTAATACGCTTTTCTATCGTATCAGAGGACCATCTCTGTTTTCATCACAACGTGTTATATATTAACACATTATTCTTCATTTTTCAAGTCTTTTTCTCGATTTTCTATAATCTCTTCTGCAAGTTCTCTTTCTTTCATGGTAAGCTCTGCGTCTTCCAGAAGGTCCGGACGCCATTTTGCAGTACGGATCACTGACTGCTCTCTGCGCCATTTCTCGACATTGGCATGATGACCGGATAAAAGGATTGGTGGAACCTGCCTGTCGTGCCAGATCTCCGGTCTGGAATACTGCGGATATTCCAGGAGATTGTCCTGAAAACTCTCAAATTCGGCAGATACATCATTATGCAGAACACCCGGGATCAGGCGGGATACCGCATCCACGATCATCATTGCCGGAAGTTCACCGCCTGTCAGTACATAATCGCCGGCTGACACATAATCCGTTACGATCTCCTCCAGCACACGTTCATCGATTCCTTCGTAATGTCCGCACAAAAGCACCAGTTCGTCTTCTTTCGCAAAATCTTCTGCCATCTTCTGGTTAAACGGCTTCCCCTGCGGGGAAAGATAAATCACACGTGGTCTCTTTCCTTCCGGGAGGGCTGCTTTTTCCTGAATGGCAAGATAGGTCTGGTAAACCGGCTCTGCCTGCATCAGCATTCCTGCGCCGCCGCCATACGGATAATCATCCACACTGCTGTGCTTGTTAAATGCGTAGTCCCGGATATTCCAGGCTTCAATCTCAAGAATTTTATTCTTCACGGCTCTTCCGATAATACTGGTTTCCAGACCGTTCATCACCATCTCCGGAAAAAGCGTCATGATATCAAATCTCATATTGTTCTCCTACTATTCTGTCGCTTAAATCAGTCCGTCCATCAAATGAACAGTCATTTTCCTATTCTCAGTATCTACATCCAGAATACAGTCATGGATTGCCGGAAGAAGCACCTCTGTGTGCGCCTCTGTCGATACCACATAGACATCATTTGCACCGGTTTCCATAATATCTTCCAGGACACCGAATTTTTCACCGTCCTCAGTGTAGACATCCATGCCGATGATATCTGCCATGTAATACTCATCCTCTTCCAGTTCCACGGCATTCTCACGAGATACAAGAAGCGGCATCTTTCTGTATTTTTCAATATCATTTATGTTATCGATCCCTTTGAACTTCAGAATCACATACTGTTTAAAAAATTTTACACCTTCAATTTCAAGGGGAATCTGTTCTTTTCCTGTATCAAGAACCACATCTTTCAGAGCACGGAAGCGGTTTGGATCATCCGTTGTCGGAAATACTTTGACTTCACCTTTGATTCCATGGGTAGATGTGATCACGCCAACTTGCAGGTAATCATTTTGTTGCATACTTTGTCCTTTCTTAGCATAAGATAAACTTTACACCGAAAAAGTCTGTTTTAGTCTTTTGAAGCGACTTTTTCTCCATCCCCAGATACAGTGAATCTGTCATTGGCAGCTTCACTTGCATACTAAGGTATGATAAAAAACGCAGATAAAAATAAATTTACCTGCGTTTTATTTTTATGCTATTGCATAATTTCAACCACGACTTTTTTGTCTTCTTTGGCCGCGGCTGCCTTTACAACGGAACGGATTGCTTTCGCAATTCGGCCTTGCTTACCGATCACCTTTCCCATATCATTATCTGCGACATGTACTTCGATCACGGTAGTCTTGCCTTCCTGTTTTTCCGTAACCACGACGCCTTCAGGATTGTCCACAAGTGCTTTCGTAATTACTTCTACTAAATTTTTCATCACTCGCACCTCCGCGAAGCAACCTATTTTTCAATACCTGCTGCCTTAAAGATTTTTCCAACTACTTCTGTAGGCTGAGCACCGTTGTTTAACCATTTCTTAGCTGCTTCTTCATCTACTTTGAATACGCTAGGATCCTGAGTTGGATCGTATGTTCCGATTTCTTCGATGAATTTTCCGTCTCTTGGTGATCTAGAATCAGAAACAACGATTCTATAGAAAGGAGCTTTCTTCTGTCCCATTCTTCTTAATCTGATTTTTACTGCCATTTTACTTTCCTCCATAAAACAATTTGTATTTATAATAGTTTATCTATATATCACGCATGGTCTGCGGAATATATCTCCTTTAGAAAGGCATCTTGAACTTGCCTTTTTTACCTTTCCCGCCCATCATTCCCGGGAAAGACTTCATCATCTTGCGCATCTGCTCGAACTGCTTCATCATCTTGTTGACTTCCGAAATGTCAACTCCGGCTCCTGCTGCGATTCTTCGCTTTCTCTGCGGAGTGATGATGTCCGGATTCTGACGTTCCTTGATCGTCATGGAATAAATGATTGCTTCGACTCTTGCCATCTTCTGTTCCGCATCATCCGCATCAATATCGGGCATCTTGCCTTTACCAAGACCACCCATGCCGCCAAGTCCGGGAAGCATATTCATGATACTTCCAAGACCGCCCATCTTGCGCATCTGTTTCATACTTTCCAGATAGTCCTCAAAATCAAACTGCGACTTTTTGAGTTTTTCTGTCATCTTACGTGCCTGTTCTTCGTCGATCTCTTCGCCGGCTTTCTCGATCAGGCTGAGTACATCCCCCATACCAAGGATTCTGGAAGCCATACGATCCGGATAAAACTGCTCCAGATCTGATAATTTCTCACCCATACCCACATAAAGGATCGGGCATCCGGTGACTGCCTTGATTGAAAGTGCCGCACCACCTCTGGTATCGCCGTCAAGCTTTGTGACGATTACTCCATCTATACCAATTTTCTCATTAAAGTTCTCTGCAACATTCACGGCGTCCTGACCGGTCATTGCATCGACAACGAGAATACTCTGATGAACCTCGACCGTGTTCTTAATCTCCTGCAGTTCTTCCATCATCTCTTCATCAATATGAAGACGTCCTGCAGTATCCAGAATAATCACATTGTTGCCATTCTTTTCAGCATGCTCCAGTGCTGCTTTAGCGATATTCGCCGGTTTCTGGTTATCTCCCATGGAGAACACTTCCACACCTTGCTTCTCTCCGTTGATCTGCAACTGTTTAATAGCTGCAGGTCTGTAGACATCACATGCTACCAGAAGAGGCTTCTTACCTTTCAGCTTGAACTTTCCTGCAAGCTTTGCTGTGGTCGTTGTTTTACCTGCTCCCTGAAGACCCATCATCATAATGACCGTCTTCTGGCTTCCCGGCTGGAATTTAATCTCCGTTGTCTCAGAGCCCATCAGATTCACCAGCTCGTCATTCACGATCTTGATCACCATCTGTCCCGGATTCAGTCCGCTCATCACATCCTGTCCGACTGCACGCTCCTGCACACTTTTTACAAAATTTTTGACAACTTTGAAGTTAACATCTGCCTCCAGAAGAGCCATCTTAACTTCACGCAGAGCCGCTTTTACATCATCTTCCGTAAGTCGTCCCTTGCTTCTTAAATTCTTGAATACGTTCTGAAGTTTTTCTGTCAAACTGTCAAATGCCATGTTATAACTCCTCTATGATCTCTCCCGAAAGCTTTTTCACTTTCTTTATCAATTCTTTTTCGTCCTGCTCTTCATAATTCTCAAGAAGCAGATTGATCTCATGGACTTTTTTTTTCACAGACATGAACTTCTCCACCAAATGCAGCTTCGCTTCATAATCCTCCAGACTCTTGTTACAGCGCCGGATCATATCATGAACACCCTGTCTGCTGATCCCCGCATCTCTTGCAATCTCGCTGAGCGAATAATCTTCAAGAACTGCCTGTTCATAAATCTCTTTCTGATGTTTTGTTAAAAGCTCACCATAAAAATCATATAATAATGTCTGCTTTAAAATCTCGTCCATCACTTATCACCTGTGCTATCATATAACAGATTTTCATTGGTGTCAAGTATTTTTTCTTGACATTCAAGAAGTTTTTCTACATGCAGGTTCCCATGTCCCTGTCTCTGGTCATAATACCTGCCCTTTTCACAGGAATTCCACAGTCTGTATTTAAGTTCCAGATTACACATATCCGGGTATTTCTGCAAAACCAGAGCCGCTGCCCCGGACACTACCGGAGTTGCCATAGAAGTCCCGGTTTTCGGAATATAGGCATAAGGGCTTCGCACCGGATACAGGTAATTGCAGGAATAGATCCGGTTCCCCGGCACGACAAGATCCGGTTTTTTAATACAATCTCCGGTCGGCCCACAGCCGGAATACTTCTTTCCCAGTTCTTCATCCGCCCCAACTGTGATCACCTTCCGGCTGTTTCCCGGTATCGTGACGCTCCCTTCCTTTGGTCCTTTGTTTCCTGCCGCCGTTACAACTACCAAACCGGCATCCCAGAGCCGTTCTACCCAGAACAGGAACAATTCATCTTCCGGATCCTTCTTATGAGGAAGAGTTCCAATCGAAATATTGACGATCCGGATCTTCATTTCCTTTTGTTTTAACAACACGTACCGGATCCCGTTTATCACATCCCGGATTTTTCCACCACCTCTCTGATTCAGCACCTTGACAGCAAAGATCTGCGCCTCCGGTGCCATTCCGCTGTACAGACCTCTTCCGCTTTTTCCATTTCCGGCAAGAATTCCTGCCACATGGGTTCCGTGTCCGTTGTCATCATATATGGTTTTCTTCCCCTGTACGCAGTCCTTCCATCCCACGATGCGGCCGACAAGATCCGGGTGCTGTGTGATACCTGTATCCAGAACGGCACAAACGACGCCCTTTCCAGTGATTTTGTTTTGCATTGTATCCGAACACCAGTAGTGGATTTTCCGTTTCAAATCTTTCATATTTAAAATATCCTTTTTCTATTAGAATATTCTTTCTGAAATCAGATGCCAATTTCTTCGGAACTTTTTTGAAACACTGACATGCCTCCTTACATATGATGAAGTGTAAAGAAACCTTACTGGAGGCTATCAAATATGAGTGAATTAAGTGCAACAAACTGCGGATGTGGAAATTCTATGGATAACTGTGGATGTGGCTGCGGAATGTCTTCCTGCGTATGGATCATTCTTCTCCTCTGCTGCTGTGGCGGATGGGGACGCAATGGCGACGGATGTGGATGTGGAAATGACAGCTGCCTGTGGATCATCCTTCTTCTCTGCTGCTGTGGTGGATTCGGCAACGGATTCGGTAACGGATGCGGTAATGGATGCGGATGTGGCAACGGCGGATGCGGCTGCTAGTTACGAAACTCAGATCTTATTCGTTCAGACAGACCAGAGGCGGGGCAAATTATATCCCCGCCTTCTTTATGTTTTGTTTTTGTGCTTCTCCTGTTGCTTTTCGTGTTCCTCTTCCTGCTCCTTTTCCTTTTTCTTTTTCTTTCGCAAACATTCTTCATCCACTTCATAGATCGCATTCCCATCAATAATAATCCGGCTGCTCATTTAACAAAATCCTTCCATTAGTTCTTCCTTTGCTTTATTATATGTGGATCTCATATTTTCCGTCTTCTTTACATATATATTTATAACGCTGAACCGTGGAGGACATATGGAAAAGAAACCGCCCCTTGTCATGACGCCATTTGACGAGTCTCTCACGAATGATTTTCTGCAACTTGTCAAAATCATTCTTCCCTATCTGCCCGATCACGTTCAGCGTATAGCTGGCATTTATGTGAAACTTACGGAACTTATGAATGCCTTTTACTGTTTCCAACCTCCTTATTATCATAATCGCAGAGGGCGGCTACGAAAGCAGGAGAAAGATCCGGGCAGCATGTTTGAAGCAGTTGTACCCTATCTTTCTCCTGAAAAAAGAGAAATGTTCGATTCCTTTTCCGGAATATGGCAAATGATGGAAATGATGAAAGAGATGGACTTTGGAGATCCTGCAAATATGGCAGATATGATGAATGAATTTCAGGCAGCACAGGATATGACGGATATGATGAGTGGATTTCAGACAGAAAGGATGGATGAAAATGAACGAATGGATGGAGCATCCGGATCTTGCGAATCTGGATCCGCTGAAACAGGAGCTGATCCGGACAGCAGCGTTGAAAGCCGGCGGCAAAAACGGGAAAGCACTGGTCCCGGTGATGATGTCACTGATCGCCGGTGCGAATAAACGGGGAATCCGGTTTACCCCTGATGAGATTTCGCTGATTCTTTCAGCGATCAAAGAAGGGAAAAGCACACAGGAGCAGGCACAGATCGACCAGATGGTGCAGATGATCCGGACAATACAGGCAGGAAAACAGCCACCAAGGTCCGGAAGGCAATAAAAATTGCCTTGCCCGACAATCAATGCTATAATAAACGGCAGAAATGCACTTCAGGAGGAGCTTATGACAACGATCAAACTTACCATAGAATACGACGGAACCCGCTATCCGGGCTTTTCCACAAAGAAAAAAAGCGCCAGTATCGAATCAAAGCTTGCACTGGCGATCAGGGATGTAACCGGACAGTCCACACAGCTTTTTGCTGCCGTAAAGACGGAACCGGGTGTTCACGCAGCACATCAGATTGTAAGTTTTCAATTAGAAAAAGAATCTTTTTCAGGCAATACAGAACTGTTAAAAATGAAATTAAACGCAGCTCTTCCGGCGGATATTGCAGTCACCTCACTGGAAATCGCAGATGAACGTTTTGTGGCTTCTCTCGCGGTAAAAAGCTGTACCTATATCTGCCGGATCGTCACAGATCCTGCTGCAGCATTATTTTCCCGTCCGTACACCTGTGTTGTAACCGAGTCTCTTGACCTGGAATCCATGCAGCAGGCAGCGCAGCTTCTTACCGGTACGCATGACTTTGCCGCATTTTCAAACGGACGTACCAGAAAAAGTACAGTGCGCACTGTAGAAACAATCAAAATTAACCGCGAAGACCAACTGATACAGATTCAGCTGACTGCAAATAGTTTTCTCCGGCATATGCCGCAGCTTCTTGCCGGTACCATTCTCACAGCTGGGAAAGAAAAAAAGACAGACGGAACTACGCTGACTCTCGCTGGTGTAGAATCAGCAGCTCCTGCCTGTCCTTCGCATGCATTCACCCTGACGGATGTACAACTCCGTTAATCTATCCTTCGATGATCTTCACATAAAAGGTACGGTTTCTTGGTCCGTCAAACTCGCAGAAATACAGATCTTGCCAGATGCCAAAGACGATCTCTCCATCATGGATGATCAGCGTCTGTGACGGTCCGACCACCGTCGTCTTCATATGTGCATGCGAATTTCCTTCTGCATGCTGGTAGAAGAACTGTTCTGCCGGAAATACTTTTTCAAAGCCACACAACATATCATGCACCACATCCGGATCTGCATTCTCATTGATCGTAAATCCGGCTGTCGTATGTGGTGAGAAGATCACAGCAATCCCTTCTCTTACACCGCTTCTTTCGATGTCTTCCCTTACCATTTCTGTTACCTTTGTCATTTGCTGCGATGCGTTTGTCGCAATCTGATGTTCGTACAGATGCATATGCACACCTCCTTATTTTTCCAGATAAGCTTTAAGTCTCGGAAGCTCTCTTTTCATCATTTCATAGCCATGATCGTAGAAAGTCATCAGCTTATCATAATCTTTTTCCAGTCTGGATACCGGCTTCATTTCCGGGCGAAGGACGAAGATATTTCCTTCTTTTTCCAGCTTTTCTATGTATTCTTCTGTCCGGTTATACATCACCGGTCTTCGGATACAGGTGCGGACAAGTGCCGGATATTTGCTGTACATCTTCCGGTATAACTTGCCGACCGCTTTGGAAGTTGGTTTTTTGCGGTAGCCTTCCGGTCTCGTCAAAATGAGAACTATTTTTTTCAGTCCCTTTTCCTGCACATGCTTTACCGGAATGGAATCGGCAAGTCCACCATCCAGATACGGAATCCCGTCTATATTTACGATCGGACATACAAGTGGCATACTGCTGCTGGCGCGGCAGATCTTCATCAGCCGGTCACTGTCATTCTCTTCGGTCATATATTCGGCATTCCCCGTAAGACAATTGGTTGTCACGATCTCACAGGTCATTCCATTTGAAAAATAAGTATCAAAATCAAACGGAAAGAGTTCATTCGGATATTTATTGAATATCATATCCATATCCAGAAGACTTCTTTCTTTTACGAAATCTTTAAGTCCGTAATAATAGCTGTATTCCTTTCCTCTGTGGATCATACAGTCCCTTGTCCTGCCGATCTGCTTTGAGACATAATCGACTGCGTTACAGGAACCTGCCGATACGCCGACCACATAAGAAAAATACAGATCCTTTTCCATCAAATAATCCAGTGCGCCGGAAGTAAATACACCTCTTGTTGCACCGCCTTCCAACACCAGTCCTGCTTCTGTCAAAACACTCGCTCCTTTCGTCCTACCATGCTGTATATTTCGTGTATGATTTATAAGTATACCACAAATTCTTCCTTATGTTAATGCTTATTCTCTTGCGAAAATTCAGCAGTCATGTTACCATAATGAACGTAATGCAAAAATTGAAACGATAATTCTATTTGAATAAGGAGAATTTTTATGATTAGTACAAGTAATATCACCCTCCGCGTAGGGAAGAAAGCCTTGTTTGAAGATGTAAATATCAAATTTACAGAAGGCAACTGCTACGGTCTGATCGGAGCGAACGGAGCCGGAAAATCTACATTTCTTAAGATCCTTTCCGGGCAGCTTGAACCGACCAGCGGAGAAGTCATCCTCACACCAGGTGAGCGTCTTTCTTTCTTGCAGCAGGACCACTTCAAATACGACCAGTATCCGGTTCTCGATACCGTAATCATGGGAAATGCCCGTCTTTACGAGATCATGAAGGAAAAAGAAGTGATCTATGCCAAAGAAGATTTCACAGACGAGGACGGGATCAAGGCAAGTGAACTGGAAGCAGAATTTGCAACCCTGAACGGATGGGAAGCAGAATCTGATGCCGCATCTCTCCTGAACGGACTTGGAATTGAGACAGAGCTTCACTACAATATGATGAGCGAGCTGACCGGTGCACAGAAGGTCAAAGTCCTTCTTGCACAGGCACTTTTTGGTAATCCGGATATTCTTCTTCTGGATGAACCTACCAACCACCTGGATCTGGATGCGATCGCATGGCTGGAAGAATTCCTGATCAACTTTGACAACACCGTTATTGTTGTTTCCCATGACCGTTATTTCCTGAATAAGGTCTGCACACAGATTGCCGATATCGATTACGGTAAGATCCAGCTCTACGCCGGTAATTACGACTTCTGGTACGAATCCAGCCAGCTGCTGATCCGTCAGATGAAAGAAGCCAACAAGAAAAAGGAAGAAAAGATCAAGGAGTTACAAGACTTTATTTCCCGGTTCAGCGCCAATGCGTCCAAGTCCCGTCAGGCAACTTCCCGTAAGCGCGCTCTGGAAAAGATCCAGCTTGATGAGATCCGCCCATCCAGCCGTAAATACCCTTACATCGATTTCAAACCGAACCGCGAGATCGGTAATGAAGTTCTGATGGTCGAAGGCTTATCCAAAACCATCAACGGGGAAAAAATCCTGGACAATCTTTCCTTCACACTGAACCGGGACGACAAAGTTGCATTTGTCGGTGGAAATGAATTTGCCAAAACTGTTCTCTTCCAGATCCTGATCGGAGAAATGGAGCCGGATGAAGGTACTTATAAATGGGGAATCACCACTACACAGGCATATTTCCCGAAAGACAGCGGAAAAGAATTTGACAATGACGATACCATCGTAGAATGGCTGACTCAGTATTCGGAAGAAAAGGATGTTACCTATGTACGTGGTTTCCTTGGAAGAATGCTTTTCGCCGGCGACGACGGTGTAAAGAAGGTTAAAGTTCTTTCCGGCGGGGAAAAGGTACGCTGTCTGTTATCCAAGATGATGATCTCCGGTGCCAACGTACTGATCCTCGACGAGCCTACTGACCACCTAGATATGGAATCCATCACTGCGCTCAACAATGGAATGAAGAAGTTCCCTGGCGTACTTCTGTTCTCTTCAAGAGACCACCAGATCGTTGAAACGACAGCAAACCGTATTATGGAAATCCTTCCGGGCGGAAAGATGATCGACAAGATCACAACTTACGATGAATATCTTGCGTCTGACGCAACTGCTGCGAAAAGACAGGCAATCCTGGATCTGAATACGGAAGAACAGGATGACTAAGAATTTATCTTATCGGTACATTTGTGCTGATATATAATAAATCAGGACTAAAACTCAGGTAGTTCCCCCGAACAATTGAAGTTCGGTCCGACACCCGAGTTTTAGTCCTTTTTTATCCTTTTATATTCTTTTTTTGCTCTATATTACAGGCTTCCAACAAACCGCTCAAATGCTGCCCTGCCTTCTTCTGTCTGCTTATAAACACCGGCATCTTCCAGCACCTGGTTAAACACCTGTCCGATTTCCTCATGGAGAATGTCCATGATATTTTCTTTCGTAATGTCTGTATATTTTGGAAGGAATTCTTCTACCCAGTCTGCATGCTTTTCAAGCACTTCATTGCTGCGGATGTCCTTTCCTTCAAGGATTGCATCTGCAAGCTGTTCCATCTCACTTTTCAGTCTTGACGGCAGCACTGCAAGTCCCATCACCTCGATCAGACCAATATTCTCTTTCTTGATGTGATGTAATTTTGCATGCGGATGGTAAACGCCAAGCGGATGTTCTTCTGTCGTAATATTATTTCTGAGAACAAGATCCAGCTCAAAATACCCATCCCTGATTCTGGCGATCGGAGTGATCGTGTTGTGCGGTTCTCCGTTCGTCTCGGCAAAGATAAATGCGGCTTCGTCTGTATAAGATCTCCAACACATTAAAATGTGGTCAGCTGCGCTGATCAGACGTTCTTTGTCTTTGCCCTGCAGACGGATAACAGACATTGGCCATTTTACCATTCCGGCGCGCACATCTTCATACCCCGGAATCACATATTCTTTAATAACCGGAGCTTTTGCCATTGCAAATTCATGATTTCCACCCTGGAAATGATCATGGCTTAGGATCGATCCTCCTACGATCGGAAGATCTGCATTGGAACCAACAAAATAGTGTGGAAACTGGCTGACAAAATCCAACAGCTTTGCAAAGGTTGCACGCTCAATTTTCATCGGCACATGCTCTCCGTTGAAAACGATGCAGTGTTCATTGTAATACACATACGGTGAATACTGGAATCCCCAGTCTTTTCCATCGATCCTGACCGGAATGATCCGGTGATTCTGTCTTGCCGGATGATTGACGCGACCGGCGTAGCCTTCATTTTCCTTACACAGCTGGCATTTCGGATAACCGCTCTGCGCGGCATTTTTTGCTGCCGCGATCGCTTTCGGATCTTTTTCCGGTTTGGACAGATTGATGGTGATCTCCATCTCCCCATATGGTGTCTCTGTGATCCATTTCTGATCCTTTTTAATCCGGTATCTTCGGATATAATCGCTGTCCTGACTAAGCTGGTAAAAATAATCGGTCGCCTTTTTCGGTCCTTCCTGATACAGTTCATAGAATTTATGGCTTACCATACTCGGTAACGGGACCAGTTTTCCCATGATTTTTGTATCAAACAGATCCCGGTACACGATTGAATCTGCAATCAGTTCTTTTTCCACTGCATAATCTGTAATCTCCTTCAGAATCTGTTCCAGCTCCTCTGCACCCCTGCTTCCTGGTGTCTCCTCGTAAGACTCCAGCCCAAGTGCCTCTAAAATCTGATTGGTAACAAATATTTTATCTTCCGGTGCTACAAGCCCCGTATCTAATCCATACTGAACCAATTCTGTAATTGCCTGATCGATCATTTTTCTTCCTCCAAATCTTTTTGCTCATCCTTTATCCATCCATTTTCAATGCGGCACATTTTTACACCGAATCCTTTATTTATTCAGATAGCAAACTAAAATCTGTATTTATGTCTAACCTTGACAGCTAGCATATTTTCGTTTACGCGATTACTTTCATTCCGCCATATTTACGAACCTTTAATACGTGGCAGGATCCTTCTCCAAATACTGCATCCAATGCTTTTCTGTACTCTTCTACAAAATCATTCTTCACAAATGCCTGAATGGTTCCGGCAAATCCGCCTCCATGCACACGGCATACTCCATGGTTTCCGAGTACATTTTCGCTGACTGCAAGGGCAATGGATACTGCCTGGTTCTGCACGTCACGGTTAGTATATACATTCTGAAGATATTTGAAAGAGGAATCTCCGGATGCTTTGATCATATTAAGGAAATCTTCAAATCTTCCTTCGCGAAGGGATGCAACCTGTGCTGCAACTCTCGCATTATCACCGAAGAAATGCATAGCCCGAAGCACCGGACGGTCTCCAAGCTTCTCGCGGAGTGCCGGGATCGCTGCAAAAAATTCTTTTTCATCTACGTCACGGAGAACTTCTTTTCCAAAATATGTTGCAATAGCTTTCATATCCGCCGGAATCTGTGCATAATCCGGTGTCAGATCCTGATGAGAACCTTTGGTATCTACGATGCACAGACTGCATGCATGATTTTCAAAATCTACATCTACTTTTTCTACAACCGGAGCCTTTGGATCTTTGAAATCAATGTGGATCAGTCCACCAACCGCGCAGGCTGTCTGGTCCATCAGACCACTTGGCTTTCCAAAGTAAACATTTTCAGAATACTGACCAATCTGTGCAATCTCTACCATGCTGATCTGCATATCGTTGTAAAGTCCGGAAACAATGGTTCCAATGATTGTTTCAAATGCAGCAGACGAGGAAAGTCCTGCTCCGATCAGCACATCACTTGTCACATAAGCATTGAATCCACCAATCTTGTATCCGCGTTCTTTCAGTCCTGCAAGTACACCACGGATCAGTCCGATAGATGTCCCTTCTTCTTTGTCAACCTTTTCTACATCATTCGCATCGATAATGATCATATCATATCCTTCAGATACCACACGGACGGTCATATCTTCATTTTTATTTACAATTGCGATCGCATCCAGATTAATAGAGGTTGCAAGCACCATTCCGTGCTGATGATCTGTATGATTTCCACCAACTTCACTTCGTCCCGGTGCGCTGTATACTTCTACTTCTCTGTCCCCATACAATTTCTGATACTCTGCCATCGCTTTTACATAGCGTTCTTCCTGATGTGCAATCACACTTTCATCAATATAAATATCTTTTAATGTATCACGGTACACGCCCTGTTTCATTTCTTCCATAAGTTTTGTAAGCTGTTTCATCTTCATTTCCTCCAAATACATTTTCGATTCTGCTTTGATAATTGTATTATAAAATATATTTAGTAAATTTGCAATATATATTTACTAAATATTTCAATAAATTTACTAGTGAATTTTTGTACAGTTCTACATAATTCTTTCACTTTCCATTTTTTTACTCCTCTGTTATAATAGAAGAATCAGAAATTTTTTAACAAGGGGGCCGCTTATGGCAACAATCAAAGATATTGCTTCTGCTGCCGGTGTTTCTGCCGCAGCAGTTTCACGTATACTGAATAATGATGAGACGCTCAATGTCTCACCGGAAACCCGACAGAAAGTACTGGATACGGCAAGAGAGCTGCATTATGTAAAGCGCGGACGTCCTTCTGTCAAATCACTTTTTACCCTTGGGATCATCCAGTGGTTCTCTTCCCAGCAGGAACTGGAGGATAATTATTATCTTCTGATCCGTCAGGGAATTGAAGATTACTGCCTCTCACACAATATCCAGATTGTGCGTACCTACAAAAGCGACATCAATTACATGGATGTTCTGAAGGATGTAGACTGTCTGATCTGTATCGGCAAATTCAGTCAGGAGGAAATTTCTTATCTGTATGAGATGAATTCGTGCATCCTGTTCCTGGATATGCCGGTAAACGATGACCGGATTTCCACGATCATTCCAGATTTCGGCGAAGCAGTTACAGAAGCTCTGGATTATTTGACTGGGATCGGGCACCGGGAGATTGGTTTCTTTACCGGAAAAGAATATATCGGCGAAAATCATCTCTATCCGGATTACCGAAAAAAAGTCTTTATTGATTACTGTGATGCACACGATTTGATTTATGAGCCTTATATCCAAGAGGGTGTCTTCCAGATTTCTTCCGGTTATGAGATGGCATGCAATCTGATCAACGGCGGCAAACTGCCGACGGCGATCTTTGCAGCAAGCGATCCGATCGCTTTTGGTGCGATCAAAGCCTTTACCGAACACGGGATCCGTGTTCCGGAGGATATTTCCATCGTAGGCTTTGATGATATCAATATGGCACAGTTTTCTGCTCCACCGCTGACAACGGTCAGTGCGCCAGCTTATCATATGGGAATGTACGGAGCTTCTATTCTGCAGCATCTCCTGAGGGAGCATCCGGGACCTGCACTTAAGATCAAACTGCCGTGTAAGCTGGTTGTCCGGAATTCGTGTAAAGCGATTGAAAAATAGCTCCTTATCTGTCTAAATATACCAATGAATTTTGTCTAACATCAAAAAGCTCCCATCCGGAGAAGAAATGAGTTATAATTAGCTCACATTTCTCCGGATGGGAGTTTTTTTATTAAGCAATTTATCAGAAAGCCTTTAGGACATCAAATAACTTTCTACCAGTCCTGCACTGACTCTTTATAATAAGTCACATTTTCCTGTAAAATTTCTATTTTCCCATCTTTCACTTCCGCAATTGATACCGCACAGTTCTTATGTACCCCCTGCTGCCAGTACCCGGAAATCGGCAGACCTTTCATCAGGCTCAGAATCCCGCAAAGTGCTGCACCATGTGTGGATAAAAGTACATTTTTATCCTGAAGCTCTTCTTTCTGATAAAGCTCTTCCAGAAAATTTTTCAGACGTGCCCGCACTTCTTCAAAGGATTCCCCTCCTTTTGGCGGCTGATACACTTCCGGTGCATTAAAAAAGTTGCGAAATCCCGGATCCGGAATATTCCATCCCTCTTCTCTGCAGCAAAGTCCCTCAAATTCTCCAAAGCTCATCTCCTGGATCCGCTTATCCGGAACAATCGGAACCTCCCTGTCCCCCAGGACGAGCCGTGCCGTCTCTGCCGCCCTTTTCAGCGGGCTTGTGTAACAGACCGCAAATGGAACATCTGCAAGTGCCGGAGCCGTCTCTTTTGCAAGTAGTTTTCCAAATTCATTCAGCGGAATATCCACCTGTCCCTGTAATTTTCTTTTTTTATTCCAGTCCGTCTCTCCATGACGGATCATATATATTTTCATCTCTTAGCTTCCTCCTGCTATCATTAAAAACACACGCATCCTCCGTGCCAGTCAGCATAGCGATTGGCACGGGAGTTAACAGTAACGATTATAGCACATTTTTCACCTTTCTTCCACCAAAAGGCTTGTTATTAAACTTTATGACAGTTATAATGATGTTGGGGTCAAAAGGTATTTTGACCCCTTTGATACCAGATTGCTACGTGCTTTGCACTCTCGCAATCCTCAAAAACATTCGTAATCCGCTCATTTTTCCTTGAAAAATGGCTACTTACTCATGTTTTTGGCGGGTCAAGATGTCAAAAAACCTCTTGCAAGCAAGCTTGCATCGGCTTTCTGACCTTTTTACCCTGGTATCTTATAATAAACGTAGTACAAAAAGGAGATACTTGATTATGGAGAAAATTACCAGTTTCACAATAGACCATTTGAAGCTTGTTCCTGGGCTTTACGTCTCACGTAAGGATTGTGCCGGCGAACAGGTCATTACAACCTTTGATATCCGCATGACCAATCCGAATGAAGAACCGGTTATGAATACTGCAGAGGTTCACACCATCGAACATCTTGGTGCAACCTTCCTTCGTAACCACAGGGACTACGCATCAAAAACACTTTACTTTGGACCAATGGGATGCCGTACCGGCTTCTACCTTCTTCTTGTAGGTGATTATGAATCAAAAGATATCGTTCCACTGATGAAAGAAATGTTTGCTTTTATCGCAGACTTCAATGGGGACGTACCGGGAGCTGCTGCAAAAGACTGCGGAAACTATCTGGACATGAACCTTCCGATGGCAAATTATATGGCAAAAAGATATCTGACTGAGGTTCTGGAAAATATTACAGAAAAACAGCTGGTTTATCCTGAATAAGCCTTACTATATGAACCTGAAAATGGGAGCCAAACATACTATCCATTGATTTTCTTCAAATGTTCCTGTATGTTTGCTCCCATTCCTGTTTTCAATCAAAACTCTCTATGATACACTTCCGGAATTTCTACCAGAACCTCTCTTCCGTTGTAACATAATCTGCCGGAAGATCAAATTCTTCGGTCTCAATTTCTTCTACGATCTGCATTTCATAAGCAGCTGCGATCCGGCAGATATCTTTCCGTTTTTCAAAATAACGATCATAAAATCCACCGCCATAACCGACACGGTTCTTTTTTTCATCAAAAACACTTCCCGGCAGGATTGCCAGTGTAGTCTGCCCTTCTCCGGCTTTATAAACAGAGCATTCTTTTTTCGGCTCCAGGATGCCATAAGCCCCCTTTTCCAGATCCTCAAAAGAATGTATCCGATAAAACTCCATCTCTTTTCCCGCTACCCGTGGCACATAGACCTTTTTTCCAAGCTCCCATGCCTTCTCGATCAGTGTTCCGGTTGCCACCTCTCCACGAAAATCAATATACGCAAGAAGGTTGTCTGCATTTTTAAATGTCTCTGTCTCTTCAATGCATCTCATGATCCGCAGGCTCTTCTCCCGAACCTCTTCTTTTGGAAGTGCCTGTCTCATTTTCAGAAATTTTGCCCTAATTTCCTTTTTTCTGTCCATATTTCTCACCCAGATTTGTAATGGATCCATCCTTCTCCTTGATTGAAATGTTATTAAGCTGTCCGCGAAGATTTCTTTTGAATGCATCTACATATTCCCGTCTGAGAATCTGCTGTTCTTTTTTCTCTTCCTCTGTCAGTCCTTCTGCTTTTGATTTTCTATATAATTCATTAATGCGTTCAATTTTTGCTGTCTCCATTTTTCTTTTGTCCCTTCTTTGTTTTTCTATATAATAATGTTATCTTTTTAATCAGCTGGAATAATTTTCCAGGAACCCATAAAGCTTGTCTTTTCCCTCTAACCGCTTTCCCTCCCGGATCTCATTCTGCAGTTCTTTCGGAAGCTCTTCGACACGGATATTCGTATATTCATAAATACTTGTCTGGTCGTCCAGATAAACAATCACATATCCGTTGCGGTTTTTCAGATAATACACCCCTTCTTTGTGTGCGCCACCTTGAGTGCTGACTGTCTGTTCTGTTTCCTGCTGCTCCGTCTGTTCTGTCCTTGCAATTTCTTTCCTGTAATTATAATCTGCATAATATGCATAAGATAAGATTGCAAGAATCAGAAGAGTCCCCGTTAAAAGACCAATATGATATCTTGTTTCCATAAGGAACACTCCTTTTTCTACAAGTATTGGTCTGCTTGGAGAATTTTATTCATTATGGGGGAATTTTTAGGTTGTGATATCAAATCATCTACAGCTTAGTAATATCTGCGTTCTTTTAATAAATGGCATTTTTTGCAGACTATTACAATTTGGTGACCTTTTGGGAGACCGAGGAGTTCTTTTTCGGACATGCCACCCATTTTAAGGAGAACGACTGCGTATACCGCTACTGCCACGATGAGGGCGATCAGGGTTGCGATTCTTCCTCCGATGAAGGTGTCAAGTACGAAATGCACTGCCCATGCCAAAATTGTCATAACAGCTCCGGCGATAGACGGAATGACAAAAGTCTTACGGCTCTCCTGAAGATATCCACATGCTTCACGGATATCATGTGCATTCATGATACACATGCATAAAGAGAACACAATCTTACTTCCAATCAGTGCATAAATGCCCCATTTGAACATAACAAGCATAATAAACAGAGATACAATATGTAGTATCAGGGATACCATTGCATTTTTTACCGGTTCCATCATACGGTCCAGACCCTGAAGCACTGTATTCGTAACGGTTGAAAGTGAATAAAATACCAGAGAAATCGCTCCGATCTTCAGCATAATTCCCTGTGTTACATTATCTACATTCGGCCACAGGAAATCCATGATAGGCTGACCAAGTGCAAAGAATCCAAATGCGCTTGGAATCGCAATCAGCATCGTGTAACGGATAACTGTATAAATCCGGTTATGTAACAGTCTTCTGTCATGATTCTCTGCCGCGCTTACAAGCCCCGGGATCACAGATGATCCCAATGCACTCGCAACGGCAAGCGGTACGTTAAACAGGGTATAATACTGTCCTAATTTACCAAGAAGCTCTGCACAGACCGCCTCACTAGTTCCCTGTGCACCCATGATCTTATTGAACATTGCACTGTCAATAACATTTGCACTGTTATAAATTGTTGTACTTAAAATGATCGGTGCGATCGTCAGAATCAGGAGTTTGAAAATCGCACGGTAATCATCCAGTTCTTTCGAGGTGTCCCGTTTCATCTGCCGCATCATCGGCTTGCGGAATGCCACATAGCAGAACAGTAAGAACAGCAGACCGAGCAGCGCACCGGCTACTGTACCAAGTGTCCCTCCTGCTGCGGAATAGGCTGGTCCTAAAAGGTTATTTCCCTGCACCTTAGCCATCTGTTTTCCATTTTCCAGAAGAACGGCTGCACCTACAACACTGACAATCGCATTGAGAAGCTGTTCAATGATCTGCGAAATTGCAGTCGGGATCATCGTTCCCATCCCCTGGAAATAGCCACGAAAAACTGCCATAATCGCACAAATCAGGAGTCCGGGAGCAAGCACCTTCAAAGAATAGCAGCTCATTTTGGCTCCCATCAGATATTCTGCGATCGCCTCTGCTCCAAAAAATACGATCACCATGATCGTGACACCAGATAGCGTAGCTATGATCAGTGATGCCCTCAATACCCTGAATGCATTTTTCCGCTCTCCTGCCGCCATTTTGAGAGACACCAGCTTTGATACCGCAACCGGCAGACTGTAAGACGAAATGATCAGAGCAATAGAATACACCTGAAATGCCATATCATAATAGCCCTGTCCTTTAAGTCCCATAATATTGAGCATCGGGATCCGGTATACTGCCCCGATGATCTTTGTGATAATACCGGCTGCCGCAAGGATACTTCCCTGCATCAGAAAACTGCCGCCCTTTGATTTTTTCCTTTTACCCATACGTTAAAACCTCATACTTTTATCTATCTTGTAATTCCCAGCATCTCCAGAACTTCCCGCTGTTTCTTTTCCATCACGAGCCGTTCTTCATCTTTCATATGGTCATAACCTAACAAGTGCAACATACTGTGCGCAATAAGGAAAGCAAATTCACGTTCTACCGAATGGTCATATTCTTCTGCCTGTTCCTTTGCGCGCTCTTTGGAAATCACAATATTGCCGAGCATCAGTTCTCCGGTCTCCGGATCAAATGAACTGTCATCTGTATCCAGATATGCATAATCAGCCGGTGACGGGAATTCCGTCATCGGAAATGACAAGACATCGGTTGCACGGTCGATTCCGCGAAATTCCAGGTTCATCTGTCGGATTTCCTCATTCATCGTAAGAAGAAGTTCTACCTGCGCCTCGTACGGACACTTCTCATAATCCAGGACTGCATCTGCAACTTTTGTCGCCAGTTCTTCATAAGGCAGCTTTAAATCCAATGCTCCCTCATCCTCTAAAAATAGTCTCATCTTGTTCCTCGTTTCTTTCTGTCTCTAGTGTGGGATTTTTTCTGTTCCTGCTTTTGCTCGTATTCCTCGTACGCTTTAACAATTCGCTGTACCAGCGGATGTCTGACAACATCCCGGCTGGTCAGACGGCAAATCGATATATCTTCCAGATTCTTGACTACACTCACTGCCACATCAAGTCCGGATGTCTGTCCTGCCGGAAGGTCTTTCTGTGTAGAGTCTCCGGTGATCACGACTTTGGATCCAAAACCAATACGTGTCAGGAACATCTTCATCTGCGCCGGTGTGGTATTCTGTGCCTCATCCAGAATAATAAAAGCGTTGTCAAGGGTTCTGCCTCGCATATAGGCAAGAGGCGCAACCTCGATCAGCCCTTTTTCTGAATTCTTGATAAAGCTTTCTGCTCCCATGATCTGATAGAGTGCATCATAAAGTGGTCTTAAATATGGATCGATCTTGCTCTGCAGATCTCCCGGCAAAAAACCAAGCTTTTCTCCTGCTTCAATTGCCGGACGTGTCAGAATGATACGCCCCACTTCATTGCGTTTGAACGCCGTGATTGCCATTGCCATCGCCAGATAAGTTTTACCGGTTCCGGCAGGACCAAGGCCAAAGGTGATCATCTTTTCCCGGATCGCATCCACATATTTCTTCTGTCCGAGCGTCTTTGGTTTGATTGGCTTTCCCTGAAGTGTATGACAGATCAGGTCTTTATCAATTGTCAGAATATCTTCCGTGCTGTCTTCCATCGTAAGGGACAGGGCATAGTCTACATTCTGCTCCTGGATCGTGTTCCCGCGCCTGGAAAGCTCGGTAAGCTGCGACAACACCTGCTGCGCCCTCTCTACATTCTTTTCTTCTCCAAGGACTTTCACCTTTCCATTTCGCGCGATCAGTGTAACATGTAAAGCTCTCTCAATTTTTTTTGCAAATATATCGAACTGGCCAAACACATTTTTTTCATGTTCAGCCGGTATGTCTATCATGGTCTCAAGAATTCCCATAAATCAGTTTCCTTCCTGCTGTATATTTTCTGCATCTGCCTTCGGCAGTTCATGTACCGTTCCTTTTTGTACAATTCCGAACGGTCCGGATAAAACCAGTTTCCCCTTTGCCGAATACCGGTTCGTCTCCCTGTATATTTTAACATCATTCTCTGAAATTTGAACCCCTTTTTTCTCTAATCGGGCGCAAAACTTCTCAAAATTATAGGACAGAATTTCTCTTGCTTGCCTGTCTGTATAAGAAATCTCCTCTTTTCTGCTCTCTTTGCTCCGTTCAACTCTTACCGAGACCGGAAATGGAAAGTATCTCTCCAAATACAGGGTATATCTGCAGGTCAGCGCATTATATTCCGGGTAAGGTAGCTCCCGCCTGCCAAAAAGATACAGCCTTCCCGGTGTTTCTATCCAGAACCTCCAGCTCTTCTTGCCTGTATCTTTCCATACCGGATGCAGCCTGTCAAGAATATCTGTATACGCAACCGTTGTCTGTGCTATTATGTCTGCATCCGATACCCGGTACTGGTATCCTGTCACCTCATCTGAATCATTCTTTACTTCCACACTTCCACTCACAAGGATCTCTCCTTTTTTTACCTCACTGCCTTCCCGGACAAGCGGATTCCCTTTTCGTGTAATGATCTTCTGAATGATCCCGTCCGCTTCTGCCACAATATCCATCGGCGCTTCCGCCTCAGCTTCTGTTTGCAGCTCCTTCCGGTCAGGATTCTCCCTGACTTTAATCTTCAGACAACTCCCATGAACATAGGCTGAAACCCAGATAATATCGTCGTATTCCATACGAATATCTTTTTCAATCCGGTCACAGTCTACATTCTTTTTTGCCATTCCACAGGCAATTCCTTTTTCCGTCAGAAAAGAAAGCAAAACCTCATCTGTCCTTGCAAGGTTTCCATCAATCTGAATCCTCCATATAAAAGAAGAAAGCAGAAAGATCAGACAGATTGCGATGACCGATCCTGTAAAAAAAAGCTTCCGTCCACGGTATTTATGTATAAAAAACGGGACTCCTCTTTTCTGGATGATCCGTACCTTTGCCCTGCTCTTCCTGACCATTGGTCGCAGTCTGCGGAAATCCCGGACGCGGATATTCATCTCATATGCCCCTTTTGCCGGTCTCAGATTCCAGAGAAAAATCCCATGATAACAGCAAAGATTTAAAAAACGTTCCGGTGAATATCCTTCGACTCTGATGCGCAGGTATCCGGCAAGATTATTCAGAATATATCGCAGCATCTTCGTCATCCCTTCCTAAGAATACTCAATTTTCTCTACCTTTCCGGTAATCTTCATATCGGTTGTTGTATAGTAGTTGATCTCAAGTGATTTCCCTGTGATGCGAATCTGCCCGCTACGTACATTTATACGGATCAGTTGTTCGGTATATTCCAGAATTCCACGGTAATTCTCTATATTCACTTCATAATGCCCTGTAAGAGTCAGAATCGGGACACCCAGCACCACATCCTTCGGCAAATTTGCTGCATCTGCCATGCGATACCTTCGTGTCCCGTCTTCTTGTTCGGATCTCTGTCTCATATTGCCGCATATACCGTTTTGTTGACAGTGTATGCTTCAGAACCACATAATATTCCTATGCTGTATAATTGCTGAATTTTCCCGGGAGCAGTCTTCCCGCACATGCATGAATTTCGATCTGACCTTTTTCTCCGGCAATAAACTTTAATGCCGTTGTCTCATCTGACAGTTCCGGTGTCGGTCTGCCAATCGTAAGCACATTCTTCTTTGCGTAAGTTGTAAAGGTATATTCACTGCCCGGCCGCAGAGAACAGATGGGTCTGCCATTTAAGAAAAATGCATCCTGTCCGCCGGTATAACCGCCCTCTTCTTCGATAATATGGATCGTTGCCGGAGCAAAAAGGCAATCCGGTTCCTGCTGTGGCTGTTCCCAGACATTCTGTTGATTATCCCAGCCGTTCTGATTCCATCCATTTTGCTGATTATCCCAGCTGTTCTGATTCTGGTTCCATCCATTTTGCTGATTATCCCAGCTGTTCTGGTTCTGGTTCCATCCATTTTGCTGATTGTCCCAGCCGTTCTGGCTCTGATTCCATCCACCTGACTGATTATTCCATCCATTTGGCTGGTCTTCTGGTCTGTAATTTCCCATCGGTGCTTTTTTTGCAATCCAGTAAGAAGTGAAACCGCCAATTGCAGCTCCGATAATTCCAAAAACATATGCCCCGTAAAATGCATTATCACCAGCATTCAAAAGCTGCATCAGCCAGGCTCCGACAAAAGTACCGGTAAATTCAAGGCCAAACCACAATCCCAGTGTCAATGCACGATATTTTTTTGGATTCTGTCCTCTTTCTATCGCGTGCTTTCCATTCACACGCCAAAGCCATATAAGACAAATAATTTCTAACATTTGTTTTCCCTCTTTCGCGCTTCTATTTTGTTACATAAATGTATTATATCTTCAATCGCAGCTGAAAACAATCCGTTATTCTGTGAAAACTTTATAAAATCGAACAGACTGGCTCCTTCATGATCCGGATATACAAAAAAATCGATCCTACTTTTCCTGTGATTGTAAGATCGATTTTTCATTTCTTTGTTATACTTGAATTCTCGCGGCGGCATCCTGGCTGATAGCGAACCGCTTCTGGTCAGATGCTATAATCATCATACCACTGGCATCATTCTGGATCACATGGATTTCGCTGCCCTCTTTGATTTTGAATTCCTTTAATTTTTCCAGCACCTCCGGTACTCCGAACATCCATTTGATCGTGTACCATTTCCCCGGAACAGCTGTTGATAATGCCTGCATTTTTACACCTTCTTTTTTTCTCCTTTGATTTTACTACAGTATACTCGCTTTCATATTGGTTAGTCAACGACAATGTTTTTTAGTTATTATATACACAATTCCATTCAATAGCCATATTTAACAATTATTTTCAGAATTCAACTTCTGTTTTATCACCCTCACTATAAGCTGGTTCTGGAAGAAAATCTGATCAGGGCAGACGAGCTGGATGAAGTTCTGGATGCTTATGCAATGACCGAACCTGAAGTCATACTCATAAAAGAAGCAATGTAACAAGACAAAAGCCCCAGGATCTATCAACTCATTACCCGTGATAAATCCTGGGGCTTCCTTCATTTAAAATACCACCGTTTCCCCTGTTCCAAGTGCATGTACCATTTCGCCAAGTTCTTTTTTCAGAATCCCGAATGCAATATTTCCGGTACAGTGACCGGTATAGATTTCCTCTACGCCAAGCCCTTTCAATTCCTGCGCAGTTTCCACAACCTCTTCCTCTGGTATGGCAAGTGTATCCATGCCCGAAAGCTTCATCATATGGAATCCACCGACAACCGCATAGACCTTTTGCCCGCCGAGTGCCATCTGCACTTCTCGCACAATATTGACAATTCCCCCATGGGAACAGCTATTAAATATCACCAGTCCTTTTCCCGTCTCAAAAACCACACTCTGCTCATGTGCAAAATCATCTGCAATAAACTCTTCACCGATTTTCCGGTACATGTGTGCCCTGCGTCCCATCTCATCCAAACCGCCGGTAAAATGCGGTACGACCCAGACGCCTTTTTCAACTTCACATACTGCATTTAACGGACGGAACCGCTCTTTATAATTTTCCAGAAGATGCTGCGGAATTCCAATATATTTCTCTTTTCCTTCTGTCCGGTAAAAGCAATTCTCATCAGACATCTCCTGCATATAGACCGCTGCTTTGTCATTCTCCTTAAAAAACTCCTCAAAACCGCCACTGTGGTCATAATGTGCATGGGATAAAAACGCCGTATCTACTTTCGAAAGATCAATCCCCAGCTCCTTTGCATTTTCTGCAAAGAGCGCTGTTGCGCCAGTATCCAGAAGGTACGTCTTTCCCTCATATTCGATATAAACCGACAGCCCATGTTCTGCACAAAGTCTGCATCTGGAACTGTTTTCTACTAATACTACCATCTTCATATGAATCAGCCGTTACTGAAAACTTATAAAAAGTTACAAACTTCTATGT
>NZ_JAQEUJ010000016.1:0-77888 GCF_027695515.1 Coprococcus sp. LG101-27 | reverse complement strand
GATTGTGATAATCAGATTGATATGGTCAATCGTGAAAAAGTAGAAGATTTTTGCAAAGCAGCAGAGAAAGAAGAACAGGCAGCAGTAGATATTGTTGTTGTATTTGATGAAGGGGAAATTATACAATATCATTTAGAGTCAATGAATGGAAAGATAAATGTTCGATTATGTCAGGTTAAATGGAAGGATAATAGCCCACAGGCTAATTATTATGATGAATATGAAGCATATGAGTGGAAATATACAGAAAAAGGATACTTGTTTCTGGAGGAATATCACCCACCGGGATTTGATGGAGCACCGGGTGAAACTGGATTCAGAGTGCAGCCATTAGATAAAACATGCCGAGAATTGAATCGAAAATATGTTATGCCGTTGGGGTATGCACTTAATAATCTGTTGATTACAAATTGGGATAACCAGAATTATACGGAACTTGATTTTTATGATCTTTATGAAAAAATGTATTATATGAAATATGGAAAGCAAGTTCCATATGAAGCAAATTATGGTGGAGTAGAATATGAAGTTCAAGAAGATGAGTTTGAAGAGGTTATAAAGACCTATTTACCATTTAGTAATACCGAGATTGAAAAGGGAACTTTTTATAACTCTAATAATAAAACTTTTAGATACAGACCGCGAGGGTTATATGATTGTGAATTCCCATATGAGCCATATCCGGAAGTTATCTCATATGAAAAATTACAAGATGGAACATTAAAACTTACGATAGAAGCAGTATGGGAAATCAGAATGTTAGATCAGGCAATCACCAGTGAATTGATGATAAAACCTATGGAAGACGGAAGTTTCCAGTATTTATCAAATAAGGTAATCAGTTCAGATCAAAATGCAAATGCAGGGTGGTATATGCCAAGGTTAACAGAAGAAGAGTGGGAAGAGAATTACAGTAATAATTAGGGGGCAATATGAAAAGAAAAAGTATTTTGTTAGTACTTTGTATAGGAATGATTCTGACTTCCTGTGAAAGTAAGATATCGTTAAACAGCACAGATGTAAAAAATGAGAAGAATCAGAAAAACACTACCATGGAAAATCCGGATAAGGGATATAATCTACCAATCGATGAAGACAAGAAAAAGGAAGTTGTGAACGATTGTGAAGAAATTATGGGCATTGTCCGAGACATTTATTCTGAATATAATGGAATACAAGAAGCAGATCAGAACACTGCTGAGCAAATGATGAATCGGATGAAAGAAATTATCAAACAAAATGGGAATCCGGTCATTGGTTCCGATCATTATTCTGTTATGGATAATTATCAGAAGATGGAACAATTTTTAAAATCTGCAGAACAAGAAGAAAAAGGAAGTGTAATTTTATATGAAGCAGATACAGATGGTGGAATTACCAGAAAAGAATATAGTTATGATGGAAAAGAAATGAGTGTGATGTCCGCAAAAATGATCTGGAGTGAGGATACAGAGCCTGTACTTACATACATATCGCTATCAAAAATAAAAGAATGGGCATATACTGAAAATGGGAATTTCTGTTATGAATTATGCGTACCTGAACCACCGGAAGTGACAGAGATTGTAGATGGAAGTTGTATTATCCGGGTAAAGCCTTTGAGTGAGGAGTGTCGGGAATATTCAAAAAAATATGTGAGTACGTTCGGCTATCAGGGAAACAATCTGTTATGTTCAAACTGGAATGCGGAGGATATGCAGGGGTTGGATTATAATGGACTTTATGAATATTTTTATCAAATGAAATATGGAGAAAAATTTACTGCAGAAAAAGAGGTTGTGGGAATTCCAGCAGAAGAGTTCGAAAATGTAATTATGACATATCTTCCTGTTACAAAAGAAGAATTGAAAGAATGGGCGGTCTACGATGAACAAAGTAATATGTTTATCTGGGAACGATTGGGATGTGGTAATTATTCACCAACACATTTTGGCTTGTCTTTACCGGAAGTAACAGAAGTCAGGCACAATGAAGATGGAACCATTGTTTTGACAATTCATGCAGTATGTGATTCTGTTGTATGTAATGATGTTGTTATTACACACGAACTTACGATGAAAATTCAGGATGATGGAACGATTCAGTATGTTGGAAACAGGATTTTAGATAATGGTATTGATAATATACCGAGGTATCAGTACCGGTTAGGTAATTTGCAGAATTGATCAGTAGAGAAGAAATAAATAAAGAGAACTGATAACGGGAAATTATGCTATCAGTTCTCTTTATTTATTTCCAAATACCAAGATTAGAAAGTACAGATTTTGTTATTTCGGTAGCCTGACTTCCAGTTGCACCAGAAGAGGATTGAATATTTGTTGCGAAGTAGTAAGTATTATTCGATGTTTCAATGTATCCGATAAACCAGCCATTGACATCCTTACCATTGACACGCCCGGTTCCTGTTTTCCCGTAAAGAGAACCGGAAGAAGTAGTGGAAAGCAGCAGAGCTTTTTTTACTGCCTGGATATTTTTACTGTCAAAATGAAAATTATTTTGATAGAAATCCTGTAACAATTCCACCTGTTCTATGGGTGATATCTTCAGAGAGAAATCTGTCCAATAGAGATTTAGATTTGTTCCAGTATTCTGATTCCCATAGTTTATTGTCTGTAAAAATGTTCTTACGGCTTCAAAACCTGCCTGTGAATCAATTGCCTGAAAATACCAGTTTACGGAATTATGTATAGCCGAGGTTAAATCTTGATCGGCTTCCCATGAATTAAAAGGATATGGTTCTCCATTCCATGTGAAAGTGGAATGTTCTGGTGTAATAATTCCAGATTCCAAGCCAAGTAATGCATCATATATTTTATAAGTCGAATTCGGTGATACACGTGTGGAAGCATGATCCATATTATAAATATTCCATCTATCAGCAGACTGATCATATAAAACAAAACTTCCGGTGTAGTCCCCAAAATTGGAAGAAAGATTTAGCTGAGTAATATTCTTTTCGGTTGTGTCGAAATGATAGCCAGTCTGATCAGAAGCATAAACAGAAAGTATGGGAATGCATCCAATGATGATAGTAGAGACGAATATGCATATAAGATATCCACGAATTTTTTGTTTAAAAGTAGATTGGTGGAATGATGCAATATTTAAAATGCGTCCTTTTAACTGTTTTATATTTCCACTGATTCCCATAGTAAGAGGGAATGGAGACAGAGCTATTGTTTCGGCAAAGTTAATCAGTGTATTTCCATATGACTTGTATTCTGTTTCTTTCAATAATTGTAATACAGCACTGTCGCAGGCAAGTTCCCGTTCCTGTCGTATTCTTTTTAGAAAATACCAGATTAGGGGATTGAACCAGTAGAAAACATTTACTGTATTTATCAAATATCCAATTAGAATATCTTTATGCTTGTAGTGCTGCAGTTCATGAAGAAGCATATATCGAATATCAGTTGCGCTTATAGTTCCAGCGTTAAAATCTGAAATCAAGTGAATTGGAAGATAAATGCGAGGATGCAGGAAACCAGCCAAAACAGGAGATTTCAAAAATGCTGTACTATAAATCGGAATGGTATGCTTGCTGTTCACTTCGTTTAAACATTCTATATAAAGAGCGTTTAGTTCTTCATTTTGAAGAGGTAAAGCAGAACTATGTAAGGCTTTTACTTGTTTTACTGAGCGGTAGAGAAGAAAAAACATTATGAATATACCGATACTCCAGAAAAATACAAGTAATGTGTGAATAAAAGTTGGTATTTGGGTGCTGACAGAGACAGCAAAATCATTTATTTTATCCAAATTATAACCATTACCAGAAAGAAAAGTGGTTTGAATGTCACCATTGGTACTTGAACTGGCTGTCAGCAAATGTCTCCACGATATAGAAGATGGGGCAGAATTTATCGGTAAAAAGGGAACAATTAGAATGGCAAGAAATATAATCGAAAGATTATATTGCATACGTGCGGATAATTGCCTTTGCAATAAATTTTTTAATCCCAGTAAACTACCTAAAAAAATACAAATGATGGCATTACAGAGTAAAAAGCGAAAACTAAAATATATCAAAATATGCTCCTCCCATGGTTAATGATTGGAAAGAAGATTCCGTAAGCTGGCAATGTCTTCTTCAGACAATTTATCATCCTCAATGTAAGAGGCAAGCATAGAAGTGATATTACCATTATAATATCGCTTTAAAAAAGAATTACTTTCCTGCCGAATATATTCGTCTTCCTTGACCAATGGAGTATAGACAAAAACCCGGCTTTGTTTTTCATAGGTTAGTGCTTTTTTAGAAACGAGACGTTTAATTAATGTCTGAATTGTTTTAGGACTCCAACTGGAAATTTGTGTTAATTTTTCAGTAATTTCATTGGTGCTGATTGGTGCGTATTTCCAAACGATTTTCATAACTTCAAATTCAGCTTCTGAAATTTGAGGCAGATTGCTCATGTGATATTCCTCCAAATCTTACAGATGTAATAAAAATATTATATATCTTAAAAGGTTATTCTGTCAACGAAATAAAAACTTGACTTTAAATCTTACAGATGTAATAATAGATAAAAATTACACTTGTAAGATTTGGAATGTGAAAGGTTTTTATAAAAATGGGAAGGGTAGTTGTTGTAACATTTGATGAAAATGAGGAAGAAAAATTAAATGAATTATTACATTTTCTGTCTGCTAAAAAATACTCTGAGATGCCTGATAAACAAAATAGGGTACTTGATTACGGAGCATTAAAAATAAATGCGGAATATCGTTCTGTAGAAAGTAATGGTGAGCTGGTTCAATTGACGAATTATGAATTTGAAATATTATATTTGCTGGCAAAAAATCCAGGACGGATATTTTCAAAGGAACAAATATATACACAGGTGTGGAAAGAACCATATTATGGGGCAGAAGATAATGTTATGGGCATAATTCGGAGAATCAGAAAAAAGATTGAACCAGATTCTGCAAAACCAAGATACATTTTAAATGTATGGGGAATGGGATATAAATTTAATGGTGAATTGATGAAATGATGAAATATAAAATTGGGCATAATTAAGTAAAGATACAAAAAATAGCAGGAGAAATTTTTATGGAAAATGATATTTGGAATGAAATATCCTCTTTTTTGAACCAGTTGCGTTGTGAGAATATAAACAGAGAAAGTTATATCTATTTCCAAGAACTTGCAAATATTCAGTTGAAGAAGAAAATGGAAAAAGAAAAGGTGAATATACTTCTCGATCATATAAGTAATGAGGACAGGGAGAAGTTGAAGCAATATGGAGAAATTTTGGAAGAAGAAGCGTTTGTGTCAGAACAAAGGGCATATTGTCAAGGATATGTAGATTGTATTCAGTTATTGGCTGGTTTAGGACTCTTGAAAAAATCGACGGATATGGAAAAAATAATTAGCGAGATGAAAAGCAATTAAGTGTGTCGTGGAGGAAAATGTAGTATTTGATAGATAAAAGGATATTCGTAAAGAAGAAACAGTTATGTTATATCAAGTTGTAATGATATAGCATAACTGTTTTTAACATATGGTAATAGTATTTGTTCCACTAATTTTAAATATCGGTAATTATCAGCTATTTATCGGTATTTTACAAGTTTTATTTTGTATCATTAGTAGTGTCTACGTTAGAAATAAAAGGATTAGAATCTAGCAGAGCTGTCGTAGTTGCAAGAATTACCTGTAACTGATAATCATTGCACTGATTTAAGAGCCGAAGAATCTGATCATATGTAGAATTATTTTTATTCTGATTTGGATAAACGTAGTCATCAGCAGAAATATTTAAAGTCTGCATGGTTTTACAAAATAATTCCAGACTGGGACCGCCTTTATGGCGTTCGAGGTCTCCAAGATAAGCCGCCGATATTCCGAGTTTTTCAGCAAGAGCTTCTTGTGTTAAATGCATTTCCATACGCCCTTGTTTTACTAAAGTGGCAAATAATGTTTTTGGAATATCCATGTTTGTATACCTCCATAAACTTAGTGTATTACCCTAAATTTGAAAAGTGAAAAGGGTGTAACATTAGAAAAAACACAGGGTATTACCCGATGAATGAGAAAGCATACAAATCTCTTTCGGTTAAAAAAAACAGATTCCGAAAGAGCAGTATTTGTATGCTTATTTTCTTTTCCGGAATCTAACCGGAGAAAATATGGTTCTTAGCAAGAGTTCAGCTAAAAAATTCTGTTCAACAGAAGGTATTCAATTAAAAAAATCTCAACAATTTCATTAGTAAATGTTGGAATTGAAACTAGGGTAAGAGCCAATAATGAATCCTATGAAGCTTTTAATACGTTTGAATTGCAGGATGTGTCGCATATGAATGTTGTGGACAGGCATTTGGAACAGTCAGAAATCTGGGATTCCAGTTTATATGAACGGGTATTTCAGAAAGAGGAAGGTGTAGAGGATACTGTTCTGAATAAACTGGAAGCGGAACATTTACATAGTGCAATTCAGCAGTTGTCGGAAATTCAGAGAAGACGATTGATGAAGTATTATTTTGAAGATAAGAATTATGAGCAGATTGCACAGGAAGAAGGCTGCTCTTTTCAGATGGTAGCAAAGTCTGTAAAAGCAGCAATCAGAAATTTGAAAAAGATTTTGAGATAGTGGGTTGAAAAATAGCGTTTAAGTGAGGAAACAGGTGGAAAGAGAAATATTCTGATCCGCCTGTTTCTTCTTTTATCACAAAAAACTGGGGAGCGGGACGAACCTTGACAAATTCATATACATTCATCAGGCACATTCCTGTTGTTATCGTGATGAGCGTAAGCCACATTAACAGATACGCCATAACACAGGCTGGGTAAAGACAGCGAAATCCCACCCGTATACTTCCTTTTGGTTTCAGTTTGTATTACCCGGACTGTTGAGCGAAAAATATCTGGTTATAACTGTCAGATTGCTTCTAGCAGGGCGATGACAGACAACAGGCATAATGATACTCCTGTCCGGTCATAAAGTCGTGTATACAAAATATTTCTTTGATGCTGCAACAAGTGAGGGCAGCTTCAGGAGATCCCTGGAGAGGAAAACTCCTAATCCCATATATTTATTTTAGATAAAATCCTGTGGAGCTGATTAGCAGTCAGCCGTCTGATGATTTCCCAATTACAAGTCGGGGCGTCGGGGACAAATAGGCTTGTATTTTACATATTTAGGGATAACAACAGTTGGAAAGACGAGAGGAGATAAAGCAAAGATGGAAGATAGAAACGTCAGGCGTGGGGATATTTATCACGCCGACCTTGATCCTGTATTTGGAAGTGAACAGGGCGGTTATCGTCCGGTGCTGGTGATTCAGAATAATATAGGAAATAAATACAGTCCGACAGTGATCGTGGCAGCAATTACTAGTAAAGAAAAAATGAAACTGCCGACACACATTGCAGTCCCGGAAATGGAAGGTTTGGAAAAGGATTCTGTAGTGCTGTTGGAGCAGCTTAGAACTTTAGATAAAAGACGATTGGAAAATTATGTGTGTACCTTAGATCGAACTGAAATGGAGAAAATCAATAAAGCAATCCGAAGAAGTACCGGGATACCGAAGATAATTGAAAAACCGTTAGTCGTGAGCTTGTGCAGAGTATGTGCAGGCAATTTTTATGAGGTGTCGGGACATTATATCCGGCGGGTGAATCCGGAACAGCGATATAAGGAATTATGTATGTTCTGCAATGTCCGGAATGGGTACGACTATTATATAGGAAGAAAGAACAAGTAACACGTAAAAGTCAAGTGTGCGATTTGAAAATTCGCACATTGGACGATGTAGACGAAAATGGATATCTTAGTGGTGTACCGTTTTTAGATGTTACACAGCTAAAAACTACCGGTAGTAAAGCGCAAAGATTAGGACGAGGAGGATAACGTCATGGCAATGATAGAGAATGAAATGGAAAAGAAAGTATATAAAGTAGAAGATGTTCAAAATTTGCTTGGGCTGGGACGCTCCAAGGCATATGAATTTATAGAAAATGTTTATTATGACAGAAAACCATTCCGGGTGTTGAAGATTGGTAGATCTTATCGTATCCCATGCAATTCTTTTGATAAGTGGCTGAATGGAGACGAGGAGAGAGAAAGAGTGAGAGCAGAATGAAACAGAAAGAAACGCAGCAGGAGACAATGTCAAAGGAAAAGAGAGTTGTCTTTTTTGAAGGAAAATCATGGTATCACAGAACCAAAGAGCTGCAGGACGATCTGACGACAAAATATGGGAAAAAAGGTGGCTTTGAAACGCCGGAAGAAGCAGAGAAAAGTTACTGGGAATATGAAAAAAGATACCAGAAGAAGCAGAGAGATCTCCAGATTGCAAAAATGCAAAAGACAGATGTGATGCTTGGGGATTATCTGGAATACTGGTTTGAAAATATTTTCAGTCCGAGAATTGAGACAACCACGAGAATGGTTGGAGCATATACGTTATATAATCTGATTCTTCCGAGTATGGAAGCGGATATCAAATTAAGGTATGTCTCAGTAGAGTATTTAGATGCGCTACTGAAACGTGTCGCGAAAATCTGTCCTTCAGCGGGAAATAAAGGGCGGGAGCTTTTGAGCATCGCCATGAAAGATGCAGCAGGAGATAAGTTCATAAGCTATAATCCATTGCCTGAGACAAAGCCATATCCGAGAGCAAAACCAAAGGTAAGGGTATTAAGCAAAGAAAAATTAAAGGTTTTTCTTGAAGCTGCCAGCAAGAATCCTTGGTATCTGGAAATTTTACTGGGACTGTTTTGTGGATTACGAAAAGGAGAAATTCTTGGATTGAAATTTCAGGATTTTGATTTTGAAAAACAGACCGTCAGAATTAGCAGACAGCTTGTTGGAAACCTGAAACTGAAAGAAAAAGAATTTACGGTTACGGAATATGCTGTTATTGAAAGGAATCCAAAGACTGAGAATAGCTACCGGATATTGAGAGTGCCAAAAGTGGTGATGCAGGAAGTAAAACGCAGACAGCAGTTGATTGAATTGCGAAAAACTGATTCAGGCATAGAATACAAGAATTTTGATTATGTATGTTGTCAGGAAAATGGCGAACCCCGATCATTAACGGCAATGAATCAGGCACTTACGAAAATCTGTAACAGAAATGGATTGCCCAATATCACCGTACATGGACTCAGACATATGTTTGCGACCATTTTAATTGAGCTTGGAGTTCCATTGTTTAAAATATCTGGTCTGTTAGGTCATAGTTCCGTTCATACGACTTACGAATATTATTGTGAGATTATGGACGAGCAGGATAAGATTATTGCGTTTGTAAATAATACATTTGTACCACAACGAACTGAAACGGAGGGATAGCCATGCATAAGACCTTTGACTTTAAGAAATATGTAGAATATAAGGTCTATTCGGTGACAACAATCAAAAATGGATATGGATTTCGTGTGTTGCTGACGTTTGCAGACGAAAGTACAAAGACACAGCAACATGCGGGATTCACAACCAAAAGAGAAGCTAATGCATTTCGTGATGAAGTAATCGGACAGCTACATACTGGAACCTATATTGTGTATGGAAAAATCCGGGTAGAGGAGTTTATGATCTTCTGGTTGGAAGATATTATGCGTCCCCGAATAACAGACGACACTTATACAACTTATAAAAGTGCCATTAAGAATTACATTGTTCCACAGATTGGAAAGATGTATATGTCTACAATAAATCAGGGGTATATCAGAAAATTATATAATGCAGTTGCAGAGAAGTATGAATCAGTTGCGAAAAATGTCAGGACGATCATGAAAACATCATTGGAGTATGCATTTAACAAAAATGTACTGGCAACAAATCCAGCGAATGGAATCAATTTACCGAAGAAAATAAAAAAGACAGAGTATCGTGTCCTGAAAATTGACGAGAAGAAAACATTGACACTTCCGCAGGTGCTTCGATTGATTGAGGCAAGCAAGGAGACACCGATTCATATGCAAATTCTGTTTGCGGTATTGATGGGACTCAGAAGAAGTGAAATAAATGGTCTGAAATACAGTGATGTTGATTACATTCACAGGACATTGAGAGTAGAGCGTCAGTTGGGAAAGAAGCCAAACAGTAAAGCAGAAGACTGTGCACCTAAGATGCTGACAAAGCAGGAAATTAAAACAAAAACACCTGCGGGTGTGCGTGAACTTCCAATACCGGATTATGTATTTGAAGCAATTCTGGAAGAACGGAAAACTTATGAGAAGAACCGCAGACGCAGACCAAAAGAGTTCCGGGACTGGAATTATATTTGTTGTTCTACATATGGGAATCCAAGGAGTAAAGGTTTTCATCAGAAATACTATAAAGACTTGTTGAAATCCTTGGATTTGCCCGATATTCATTTTCACCAGTTGAGAAATACCTATGCAACTATTTTGCTGAAGAATAGTTTTAATTCAAAAGGTGTTTCGCATTTATTGGGACATGCCAAGGAAATCATATCAGTAGATGTCTATGGAGATACGCAGGAAATTATAGAAGACTGTCTGGATGTATTGGAACCATTTATTGAAGAAGTTATTCCAAAAGAGCGGAAAAATCAGTATTATGATTATTCAGAAGTGATTGAAATAGACTTAATTCTGGAGGAATATTTCAACGCAGCATGATAAAAAATAGAATAGTAGTAAGAGAGAAAAGTACAAATGAGAATCGAACATTTGTACTTTTTTCTTGCTTTCATCTATATACTTTCAAAAAAATGTTTGATATAATAGGGACTGTTACAAGAACAAAAAGTAAAAATATGACAGAACCGGAGCCTGGTATCATCAGGTATTTCCGAGTGCTGTTTTATCCGCAAATATGAATTTTGTGACTTTTATTCGTAACGAGACAAAAATGACCTCTATTCGAGACAAAAATGGGCGTTTCGTTACGAATCTGATTACGAATTTTTGGCTGATAGTGATCGTACTAAAAGTCACAAATGGAGGAATTTACCATGAATGAGTTCAAATTAAAAGCCCCATATAAGCCAACCGGAGACCAGCCACAGGCGATTGCAGAGCTTGTGAAAGGGTTCAAGGAAGGCAATCAATGCCAGACTTTACTAGGGGTTACGGGTTCTGGAAAAACTTTTACGATGGCAAATGTGATTCAGCAATTACAGAAGCCGACACTTGTCATCGCTCATAATAAGACGTTAGCGGCTCAGTTATACGGAGAGTTCAAGGAGATGTTCCCCGATAACGCAGTGGAATATTTTGTATCCTACTACGACTACTACCAGCCAGAAGCTTATGTTCCGTCATCCGACACTTACATTGCCAAGGACTCTGCCATCAACGATGAGATCGACAAGCTCCGCCACTCTGCGACAGCAGCGCTTTCTGAGCGGAATGATGTCATCATTGTGGCAAGTGTGTCCTGCATTTACGGACTGGGTTCGCCGATTGATTACAAGGAGATGGTGATTTCACTTAGACCGGGCATGATCAAAGACAGGGATGAAGTTCTGAAGAAGTTGGTTGAGATCCAGTATGACCGCAATGATATGGATTTCAAGCGTGGAACCTTCCGGGTACGAGGAGATGTGGTTGAGATTTTCCCGGCGTATTCGGAAAAAATTGCATACAGAGTTGAATTTTTCGGTGATGAGATAGACAGAATAACAGAGATTGATACATTGACCGGTGAAGTGTTGAATGTGATCGGGCATGTGGCAATTTTCCCGGCATCTCATTATGTAGTGTCCAAGGAGAATATGGAGCGTGCCATCGGGGAGATTGAAGAAGAACTGGAGCAGCAGATCCGTTATTTTAAAGGGGAAGATAAGCTTCTGGAAGCACAGCGTATTTCTGAGAGAACGAATTTTGATATAGAAATGATGCGAGAGACAGGATTTTGTTCCGGAATTGAAAACTATTCGAGGCATCTGACCGGGCAGAAAGCAGGGGAGCCGCCATGTACATTGATTGACTATTTTCCGGATGATTTTCTGATCATGATCGACGAGTCGCATAAGACGATTCCACAGATTGGAGCCATGTATCACGGCGATCAGTCGAGAAAGACAACACTGGTGGATTATGGATTCCGTCTGCCGTCGGCAAAGGATAACAGACCGCTCAGCTTTGGGGAATTTGAAAGTAAGATTGACCAGGTACTGTTTGTATCGGCGACACCGGGAGAGTACGAGGAGTCTCATGAACTGCTGCGGGCAGAGCAGGTAATCCGACCGACAGGTCTTCTGGATCCGGAAGTAGAAGTGCGTCCGATCGAAGGACAGATTGATGATCTGATCAGTGAGGTAAATAAAGAAACAGCGAAGAAGAATAAGGTACTGATCACAACGCTGACAAAGCGTATGGCGGAAGATCTGACCGATTATATGCGGGAGCTTGGCATTCGTGTGAAATATTTACATTCGGATATTGATACTCTGGAAAGGACAGAGATCATCCGGGATATGCGTTTGGATGTATTTGATGTACTGGTTGGAATTAACCTGCTTCGAGAAGGTCTGGATATTCCGGAGATCACACTGGTAGCGATTCTGGATGCGGACAAAGAAGGTTTTCTGCGTTCGGAAACTTCACTGATCCAGACCATTGGCCGTGCGGCGAGAAATGCAGAGGGGCATGTTATCATGTATGCGGATAACATGACGGATTCGATGCGGATGGCGATTGATGAGACGATGCGCCGTCGTGAGATTCAGATGAAATACAATGAAGAACATGGAATCACGCCACAGACGATCAAGAAGTCGGTGCGTGATCTGATCAGTATTTCAAAGAAGGTTGCAGCAGAAGAGATGAAGCTGGAAAAAGATCCGGAATCCATGAGTGCGGCAGAGCTGGAAAAGCTGGTCAAGAAGCTGGAAAAGCAGATGAAGAAAGCGGCAGCAGAGCTGAATTTCGAGGCGGCAGCAGAGTTGCGGGATAAGCTGATCGAGCTGAAAAAGCATTTGAATGAGATGGAGTAAAGCGAAGAGATAGAAGAGGAAGAACAGATGGCTGAAGAAAAGAAAGAACTGATAAAGATCAGAGGTGCGAACGAGCACAATCTGAAGAATCTTGATGTAGATATTCCGAGAAACAAACTGGTAGTACTGACCGGTCTCAGTGGTTCCGGCAAATCATCCCTTGCATTTGATACAATTTATGCAGAGGGACAAAGACGATATATGGAATCTCTGTCTTCTTACGCAAGACAGTTCCTTGGGCAGATGGAGAAACCGAATGTAGAAAGTATTGAAGGGCTTTCACCGGCGATTTCCATCGACCAGAAGTCTACGAACCGCAATCCGAGATCCACAGTCGGAACCGTGACGGAGATTTACGATTATTTTCGACTGCTGTATGCAAGAATCGGGATTCCGCATTGTCCGAAGTGTGGAAGGGAGATCAAGAAGCAGACGGCAGATGAGATGACCGATCAGATCATGGCACTTCCGGAAGGAACAAAGATCCAGCTGATGGCACCGGTTGTGCGGGGGAGAAAAGGAACCCATGTCAAGCTTCTGGACAGAGCAAAGAAAAGCGGTTATGTCCGTGTAAGGATTGACGGAAATATGTATGAGCTTTCCGAAGGAATCACATTGGACAAGAATATCAAACATAATATTGAGATTGTTGTAGACCGTCTGGTTGTCAGGCGGGGGATTGAAAAAAGACTTGCAGATTCCATAGAAAGTGTATTAAGTCTTGCGGAGGGGCTTCTGGTCGTGGATGTGATCGGAGGGAAACCGTTGAATTTCAGCCAGAATTTTGCCTGCCCGGACTGCGGAATCAGTATTGATGAGATTGAGCCGAGAAGCTTTTCATTTAACAATCCATTTGGGGCCTGCCCGGTATGTTTCGGACTCGGATATAAAATGGAGTTTGATGAAGATCTGATGATTCCGGACAAATCACTCAGCATCAATGAAGGAGCAATCGTGGTGACAGGATGGCAGTCCTGTACCGATAAGAGCAGTTTTACTCACGCGATTCTGGAAGCGCTCTGCAAGGAATATCATTTTGACCTGGATACGCCGTTTGAACAGTATCCGAAGGAAATCCAGGATATTTTACTGCGTGGGACTAATGGAAAAGAAGTCAAGGTCTATTATAAAGGACAACGCGGGGAAGGGATCTATGACGTTGCATTTGATGGACTGATCCGAAATGTGGAGCGAAGATACCGTGAGACAGGATCGGAGACTATGAAAGCGGAATATGAGAGTTTTATGCAGATCACACCTTGCCGAGAATGTGGCGGACAGCGACTGAAAAAGGGCGCGCTTGCGGTAACGGTCGGAGATAAAAATATTTCAGAAGTAACAGCAATGTCGATTGAACGGCTTCAGCGGTTTATCAGCAGTCTGGAACTGTCAAAAACGCAGCAAATGATCGGCGGACAGATATTAAAAGAGATCAAAGCGCGCCTGCAGTTCCTTCTGGATGTAGGTCTGGAATATCTGACACTTGCCCGTGCAACAGGAACTCTTTCCGGTGGAGAAGCACAGAGAATCCGGCTTGCGACGCAGATCGGTTCCGGTCTTGTGGGAGTGGCTTATATTCTGGATGAGCCAAGTATCGGCCTGCACCAGAGAGATAATGACAAACTTCTCGCAACACTCAAGCATCTCCGTGATCTTGGAAATACACTGATCGTAGTTGAGCATGATGAAGATACCATGCTTGCGGCAGATCAGGTAATCGACATCGGACCGGGAGCCGGAGAACACGGTGGAGAACTGGTTGCCCAGGGAACGGCACAGGAGATCATGAAAATAGAACGGTCGATCACAGGTGCATATTTAAGCGGAAAGATCAAGATCCCGGTTCCGGAAACCCGCGCAGTTCCGACCGGCTGGATCAAAGTTGTAGGCGCAGCAGAGAATAACCTGAAAAATATTGACGTGAAGTTCCCACTTGGCGTGATGACCTGTGTAACCGGCGTATCAGGTTCCGGTAAGAGTTCATTGGTGAATGAAATCCTTTACAAGAGTATGGCGAAAAAGCTAAACCGTGCCCGTGTGATTCCTGGAAAGCATAAGCGGATTGAAGGACTGGAAATGCTGGACAAAGTGATCGACATTGACCAGTCTCCAATTGGAAGGACGCCAAGATCCAATCCGGCGACATATACCGGAGTATTCGACCTGATCCGGGATCTGTTTGCGGCAACCGCGGATGCGAAGGCGAAAGGCTATAAAAAAGGAAGATTCAGCTTTAACGTCAAGGGCGGACGCTGTGAAGCGTGTAGTGGAGATGGAATCATCAAGATCGAGATGCATTTCCTTCCGGATGTATATGTGCCGTGTGAGGTATGCGGCGGAAAACGCTACAACCGTGAGACACTGGAGGTAAAATATAAAGGAAAAAGCATTTATGATGTTCTGAATATGACGGTAGAAGAGGCTCTTCATTTCTTTGAAAATGTACCGAGTATCCGCAGAAAAATGGAGACTCTTTACGATGTGGGACTTTCTTATATTCGTCTTGGCCAGCCGTCTACAACCCTTTCCGGCGGTGAAGCACAGCGGATTAAGCTTGCAACTGAACTGAGCCGGAGAAGTACTGGGAAGACAGTGTACATTCTGGACGAACCGACGACCGGACTTCATTTTGCAGATGTGCACAAGTTGACGGAAATCCTGCGCAGACTCGCGGCAGATGGCAATACGGTTATCGTGATCGAACATAACCTGGATGTGATCAAGACAGCAGATTATATTATCGATATCGGACCGGAAGGCGGTGACAAGGGGGGCACAGTTGTTGCGTGTGGTACACCGGAAGAAGTGGCAGAAAACCCGAATTCATATACAGGAAAATACATCAAAATGATGCTGGACAGAAAATGATACAGAAATCTTAAAAAATCCTGAACTTGAAAAAAAGACTTCCTATTTATTAAAGATTTGATTATAATAAGGTGAGTATGTGAAAGGGGAATCGTGATGTCAATAGATTTAGGAATTGATTTAGGAACAGCAAGTATCCTCGTTTATGTGAAAGGAAAGGGAGTTGTACTGAAAGAACCTTCAGTCGTTGCCTTTGACAGAGATACCAATATGATAAAAGCAATCGGTGAAGAAGCAAGGCTGATGCTTGGAAGGACACCGGGGAACATTGTTGCGGTAAGACCTCTCAGACAGGGCGTTATTTCCGATTACATTGTCACAGAAAAAATGATCAAATATTTTGTTCAGAAAGCACTGGGAAAGCGTACATTTAAGAAGCCGAATATCAGTATCTGTGTGCCAAGCGGTGTTACAGAGGTTGAAAAAAAGGCGGTAGAAGAGGCTGCTTTTGCAGCCGGTGCGCGGGAAGTACATTTGATTGAGGAACCGGTTGCGGCGGCAATCGGAGCCGGAATAGATATTTCAAAACCATGCGGCAACATGATCGTGGATATCGGTGGTGGTACATCCGACATTGCGGTGATTTCCCTTGGAGGAACTGTTGTGAATACATCATTAAAAGTTGCAGGTGATGATTTTGATGAAGCAATCGTCCGTTATGTCCGGAAAAAGCACAATCTGCTGATTGGAGACAGGACAGCAGAAGATATCAAGATCAAGATCGGAACGACATATCCTCTTGTAGAAGATGAATCAATGGAAGTAAGGGGACGAAATCTGGTAACAGGATTGCCAAAGACGGTCACGGTAACTGCTTCTGAGACTGAAGAAGCACTGCATGAGACTACAAGTCAGATCGTCGAAGCGGTCATTGGGGTTCTGGAGAGAACACCGCCGGAACTTTCCGCGGATATTCTGGATCGTGGAATTGTACTGACAGGTGGAGGCGCGCTGCTTCGCGGGCTGGAAGAACTGATTGAAGAAAGGACAGGCATCAATACGATGACGGCGGAAGACCCGATGAAGGTTGTTGCAATCGGTACCGGTCAGTATGTGGAGTTTATGAACGGAAAAAAAGATTTCTAGTGATAAGCACATGAGAAGGCTGTTTCTGTAGAGAGACAGCCTTTTTAAAAAGGAAAAAAGTATGGAAACAGTAAAAGGTTACGTAGAACACATTGTATTTCGCAATGAAGACAATGGATATACCGTATTTAATTTGAATAATGACGATGGCGATTTGACCTGTGTCGGAAACTTTAACTATTTATCAGAGGGAGAGCTGGTTGAGGTGAACGGAGAATATGTGGTTCACAGTATATACGGAACACAGCTCCGAGTGCTGAATTATGAGATCAAAGCACCGGAAGATCTGCTTTCGATTGAACGATATCTGGGATCAGGGGCGATCAAAGGGGTTGGTGCATCTCTTGCCGGCAGGATTGTGAAAAAATTCAGGGAAGACACCTTCCGGATCATCGAAGAAGAACCAGAAAGACTTGCGGAGGTGCGTGGGATCAGCGAACGTATGGCAAGAGAGATCGCTGTACAGGTAGAAGAGAAAAAAGATATGCGGAAGGCAATGATCTATCTTCAGAAATTTGGGATTTCGACGACACTTGCAGCAAAGATTTATCAGTTTTACGGTCCGAAGACCTATCAGGTACTGGAAGGAAATCCATACCAGCTTGCAGATCAGATTCAGGGAATCGGATTTAAGATCGCTGATGAAATCGCAACGAAGATCGGCATCCATTCAGACTCGGATTTCCGTATCCGGAGTGGTATTTTTTATACCTTACAGCAGAGTGTTGCCGAAGGGCATGTCTATCTGACAAAGGACGTGTTGCTTCGCCGGGCATCTGCACTTTTGGAAGTGGAGATCAAGGATATTGAGAAATACCTGATGGATCTGTCGATGGAAAAGAAAATCGTACTCAAAGAATCTGAAGAAGGTTTGCGGGTATACGTGTCCCACTTCTATTATCTGGAACTCAATACTGCGAAAATGCTGCATGATCTGAATCTGGAATATGAAGAAGCCAATGTAGTGATCGAAAAAAAGATCCATCAGATTGAAAAAGAAGCCGAAATGCAGCTTGACGAGAAGCAGGAAAATGCGGTCATGGCGGCTGTGCGGAATGGAATTATGATTCTAACAGGAGGTCCCGGAACCGGAAAAACGACAACAATCAATGCCATGATCGAATATTTTCACAGTGAGAATATGGAAATTATGCTGGCAGCACCAACCGGGCGTGCTGCAAAAAGAATGACAGAGGCAACCGGATGGGAAGCGCAGACGATCCACCGGCTTCTGGAGGTGAACGGTAATCCGGAGGAGGATGAGAACCCGAACCGGAACGGATTTGCAAGAAATGCAGACAATCCACTGGAAACCGACGTGATCATCATCGATGAGATGTCTATGGTAGACCTGCCTCTGATGAATGCACTTCTTACCGCAATTGTACCGGGGACAAGGCTGATCCTGGTAGGGGACTGTAACCAGCTCCCATCAGTAGGCCCGGGAAGTATTTTGAAGGATCTTATCGCATCGGAATGTTTTCCGGTTGTCATGCTGACCCGGATTTTCCGACAGGCACAGGAGAGTGATATTGTGGTAAATGCACATAAGATCAACCGGGGAGAACCGGTCCTTTTGGATAATAAGAGCCGGGATTTCTTCTTTTTGAAAAGACAGGATCCGAATGTGATCATCAGTGTTTTGCTGACACTGATCCAGAAGAAACTTCCCAAATATGTCAATGCAAAACCATATGATATCCAGGTACTCACACCGATGCGGAAAGGACTGCTGGGAGTGGAAAGGCTGAACAGTATTTTGCAGGAGTATTTGAATCCACCGGAGCCGGGAAAAGCGGAAAAAGAATATGGCGATCACAAATTCCGCGTGGGCGACAAGGTGATGCAGATCAAGAATAACTATCAGCTTGAATGGGAGATCACAACCAAGTATGGACTGACGGTGGATAAAGGGATGGGGATTTTTAATGGCGATATGGGAATTGTTACCGAGATCAATACATATACTGAAACACTGGAAGTTGAATACGATGAAAAGAGAAAAGTAAAGTATCCGTTTGAATTGCTGGAAGAACTGGAGCTTGCCTATGCGATCACCATTCACAAGTCGCAGGGAAGCGAATATCCGGCGGTTGTCATCCCTCTTCTGAGCGGACCGAGACAGCTGTTTCACAGGAATCTTCTTTACACGGCAATCACAAGAGCCAGAAAATGTGTGACAATTGTCGGAAATGACCAGACCTTCCAGGAGATGATCCGGAATACCAATGAACACAACCGGAATACCAGTCTGGCAGAACGGATCCGGGAGTTCTGCGGATAGTTATACAGAAAATGTAGAAAATCAAATCCGAAAAGCGAATGGAAAACTTAAAAAAGGTCAAAGAAACAATTCTGGAACTAATTTATCCCTCAAAATGTCCGTTTTGTGGAGAAATTGTAAGTGCAGGAAAGAAACATTCTACGGAACACAATGGAATCTGCAAGGCGTGTCGTGAAAAACTTCCTTATATTGGTGAAGTAAGATGCATGTGCTGTGGAAAGCCTTTGACAGATCCGGCTGAAGAATATTGCTATGACTGTACCAGGCAGAAGCATCTTTTTGTTGATGGCAGAAGTCTCTGGGTGCATAAAGATGCAGTGGAAAATGCAGTTTATGCAATGAAATATCAGAACCGGAGGATTTACGGACAAACGTTCGGAAAAGAAATGGCAGAGCATTTTCTTTCTTATCTATGGGAAAGAAAGATCACCTTGATCGTGCCGGTTCCGCTGCATTCCCGGCGAAAAAGAAAGCGGGGATTTAATCAGGCAGAAATTGTAGCAAAGGTATTATCAGAAAATACCGGAATTGCCATGGATGCAGGTGCTGTTAAGAGGATTAAGGCGACTAGTCCTCAGAAAGAGCTGGGCGATAAAGGGAGAAAACGAAATATCAGGGGAGCATTTGCAGTGCAGAAAAATGTAAAAGGAGAAAATATCGTTTTGATCGACGACATTTATACGACAGGAAGTACCTTAGACGAGGCGGCGAGAGTGCTGAAAAAGGCAGGAGCCGAAAATGTATACTTTTTGACGGTAAGTATTGGACAAGGAATCTGATATTTGTTATACTGAAAGTAATGCATATACGAATAAAACGTATGAGGTGACAAAATGTTAAATGAAAGCAAAGTTAAGCTGATGACAAGGATGGCGATGTACGAAAGCAAACAGGGAGAGGAAGATTTTAAGATCAGTTCTTATTATAAGAAAGATTACCGGAGCTTTCACACCATTGCTACGATCATATGGGTCACGGTCGGCTATGCTGTTGCAGTGGGAATCGGAGTTATTGCTTTTCTGGATGAACTGATGAAAAATCTGAATATGCAGTTTCTTGTGATGCTTGCGGCAGCTGTGATAATTGGATATCTGGTACTTGTTATTTTTTATGGAATCGTTGCTTCCCATTTTTACGGAACCAAACATGAAAAAGCAAGAAAGCGTGTGAAACAATTCAATCACGATCTTACAAGACTGAACAGAATGTATGAAAGGGAGAAACGATAATGAATGATCTGATAGTATGGAGAGATAAATTACAGGAATTATACGCGATGAAATCAATCTATATTGATAAAGCTGTGCAGTTTGTTCTGGCACTGGTCACATTTCTTATGATCAATCAGAATATTGGACTGATGAAAGCGGTGGCGACACCGGTTGTAGCGGTGGCACTGGCAGTGATCTGCACCTTTCTTCCACCGGTTGTAACGGCGTATGTGGCGGCAGGACTTGTAATTGTGCATCTGTTCAAACTGTCTATAGGAGTGGCAGCGGCAGCGGCACTGATCTTTGTGGTAATGTTTATCTTTTACTGCAGATTTACTCCGAAAAAGGCACTTCTTCTGCTGGTCACACCGGTAGCATTTATGCTTCATGTTCCGTATGTGGTGCCGGTTGCCTGTGCGCTTGTACTTGGACCGATTTCAGCAGTACCGGTTGTATTTGGAACGATCATTTACTATATGATCGAATGTGTGAGAACTTCGGCAACAGCGATCACCAGTGCGGATGGAATTACCAGGCAGATTTCGCTGTTTGTGAAGACGGTATTCCAGGATAAGACTCTGTGGATCACTGTGATCGCATTTATTATCGCTATTTTTGTGGTATATACAGTGCGCCGGCTTTCGGTAGATCATGCGTGGAAGATCGCAGCAGCATCCGGTGCGGTTGTGAATATTGTTGTAATTGTGATCGGAGATATTGTATTCGATATACATACCTCTTATAATATGCTGATCATTGGAAATATTGCAGCAGTCGTGATTGGTTTTATCATGGAATTTTTCCTGTTCTCGGTGGATTATTCCAGAACAGAACGTCTCCAGTTTGAGGATGATGAATATTACTATTATGTAAAAGCCATCCCTAAGATTTCGGTGACAGCTCCGGAGAAGACGGTCAAACATATCAATGAGCGGAAAGAAACAGGTGAGATTGCGGGAACAGAGCCGGAGAGAAGACATAGGTCGAAGAGCGGGCAGACGGAAAAACCGGCAGTACGCAAAACAAAAACGGCTTCTAAGGTAAAACGGCCAAAGAGTCCGGCAGTTCAGCGACCGACAAGAGTTGGGGGCAATACAGATGAAATCCTTCTTGCACAGAGCCTGAAGGAAGAACTGGATATTCAGAGCATTGTGGAAAATGAACTGAATAGCGATAACAAATAGGGAAATATTATAAAAAACAGGGGTATAAATAACGGATAGAAAAAGGGGGTACACTGTTGAACACAGTATTAACACAGGTTTTAAAAGAATTTGTATCAGAATCGTGGTACTTCCCGCAGATCCGGGTAGTAGATGCTGTTGAGATACTGATTATTACATTTTTATTCTATCAGATTATTCTCTGGATAAAGAATACAAAAGCCTGGATGCTGCTGAGGGGGATTCTGGTTGTTGCATTGTTTATTCTGGTGGCTGCAGTTTTTAAAATGTATACGATTTTGTGGATTGCACAGAATTCACTTCCGGTCATGGCAACCGCAGTCGTGATCATTTTCCAGCCTGAGCTCAGAAGAGCATTGGAAAAACTGGGGGAAAAACAATTTGTTCCCAATATGGTAGCACTGGATAAAAGAGGAAAAGATAATGTACGTTTCAGCCAGAAAACGATCGATGGAATCGTAGAAGCATCCTTTGCGATGGGAGCAGTGAAGACAGGAGCGCTTATCGTCGTAGAGCAGGCAATCATGCTGACAGAATACGAGAGTACCGGAATCGCGCTGGACTGTATTGTATCACCGCAGGTATTGATCAATATTTTTGAACACAACACACCACTTCATGATGGCGCGATCATCGTCCGTGGAGACAGGATCGTATCAGCGACCTGCTATCTTCCACTGTCAGACAATATGGGAATCAGTAAGGAACTGGGAACCAGACATCGTGCGGCGGTCGGAATGAGTGAGGTGAGTGATGCTCTGATCATCACCGTATCAGAAGAGACCGGGTATGTATCTGTAGCGATGGGCGGACAGCTTGTGCGCAATGTTACACCAGAATATCTGAAAAAACGTCTGGAATCTATCAGTAAGAAGAGTGTGGAGATCGGACGTTTGAAAAAAATATGGAAAGGATGGAGATCGCATGAAAAAGGCGTTGACTAAAAACTGGGGTCTTAAGTTGCTGGCATTTGTATTCTCTGTCCTTTTATGGATAATTGTTATGAATATTGAAGATCCGGTGGACGAACGGACATTTTCCGGAATCCAGGTGACAGTGACACATCCGGAAATCGTAACAAATCCGGGCAATACATATCAGATTCTGGATGACAGCAGGACGGTATCCGTAACAGTAAAGGCAAAACGTTCTATTTTAAATAAAATTAAAACCGATGATATCAGGGCAACAGCGGATATGAAGAACCTGGATGTCAGAACCAGATCCCTGATCCCGATTGATATATCGATTCCTTCTTATGCAGGAAGGTTTGAGGCGACTGCCAATCCGATCAATCTGCGAGTAAGCATTGAACTTGGAAAATCAGAGACTTTCCCGATCACTGCAACCAGCTCGGGAACACCGAGAGACGGATATCAGGTGGGTGAGCTGAAAGCAAATCCGGAGAAGATCAAGATCAGCGGACCAGAATCAGTAATCGATTCGATCGATAAGGTGGTAGCACTTGTAGATGTTTCCGGACAGTCTAAAGATGAGGAAAAAGAAGCAGAGCTGATCCTTTATGATAACAATGGAAAGATCGTAGATTCGACACAGATTGAAAATAACCTGGGAGATGAAGGACTGAAAGTTCAGATAACTATGCTTCAGACAAAGAGTATTCCGGTAGAATTTGATACTTCGATGATTGGCACTGCCAGCGGATATCATTTCAGTGGGATCACGATCCAGCCGGAAAGTATTCAGATCGTAGGTACAGAAGAGCAGCTTGCAATGGTGGATTCTATTGAGATTCCGGCAGAAGAGCTGGCAGAAGATGGTCTGGACCAGACAATAGAAAAGACAGTAGATATCGCCAATTATCTTCCGTACTGGGCAAAGACAGACCAGGACAGCGCAGGAGGCGTACCGATCGTTATAAAGATCCAGGTAGAGAAATTCGGAACTAAGACAGTTGAATTCCCATACAATTCCATTGCGCTGCTGAATGCACCAAAGGATTACAAGGTGTCATATGCAGAACAGGGCGATCTGGAAATTGTTGTGCGTGGTTCTAAAGAGGATCTGGATGATTTTACTCTTGAAAAAGGAAGCGTGTCAATCAATCTGAACGATTGCAAGACAGCGGGAACCTATAATGTTCCGATCCAGGTTACACTTCCTGACGGAATTGAACTTGAAGATACGATCAATGTACAGATCACATTGACAAAGAGCAGTGGAGGAGAAAATGATCAGTAAAAAGGTAACGATCAAAAATCCGACGGGATTGCATTTGAGACCGGCAGGACTTTTCTGCAAGATGGCACTGGAATATGAAAGTAAGATCACTTTTCGTTACCGGGATACGGAAGGAAACGCGAAAAGTGTTCTGAGCGTGCTTGGTGCATGCATTAAATCCGGAGATACGATTGAGATTGTGTGTGAAGGAAAAGATGAAGAGAAGGCACTTGAAGCGATGGTAGAACTGGTGGAGAGTGGGATTGGAGAATAGTAGGAGAAGCGAATCAGGAGGTATAGAAAAGATGAGCAAAGCTACATTAGTTGTTATGGCAGCAGGAATTGGTAGCCGTTTTGGAGGCGGAATCAAGCAGCTGGAGCCGGTAGGACCAAATGGTGAAATTATCATGGACTATTCGATCTATGATGCAATGGAAGCCGGATTCGACAAAGTGGTATTTGTTATTCGAAAAGATCTGGAAAAGGATTTTCGTGAAATTATCGGAAACCGGATTGAAAAGAAAGTTGAAGTTGCATATGCATTCCAGGAAGTTGATGATATTCCGGAAGCATTTAAAGAAAAATTTGCAGAAAGAACGAAACCATGGGGAACCGGTCAGGCAATTCTCTGCTGTAAGGATGTGGTAAAAGAACCATTCCTGGTAATCAATGCGGATGATTATTATGGAAAAGAAGCTTATGTGGAAGCATTCAAAGAACTGACAACACCGGAAAAGCAGGCAGATAAAATGCAGATCAGCATGGTTGGATTCGTACTTAAAAACACACTTAGTGAAAATGGTGGAGTAACCCGTGGTGTGTGTAAGGTAGATGATAACCAGATGCTTACAGAGATTGTAGAGACATCCAATATCATCAAGACACAGGCAGGTGCAGCAGTTGCAACAGATGGAAAAGAGACACCGATCGATGCAGACACGCCGGTTTCCATGAATATGTGGGGACTCACACCAGAATTCTTTGAGATCCTCGAAAAAGGATTCGCAGAATTTGTGGCAGCACAGGAAGAAGGCAATCTGAAAGGGGAGTATCTGCTTCCAACGATTATCGGAGATCTTCTGAAAGAAGGAAAAGTCGAAGTAAAAGTGCTGAAATCACATGATAAGTGGTTCGGGGTGACTTATAAAGAAGATAAAGAACTGGTTGTGAATGAAGTGAAGGCGCTGGTTGAAAAGGGATTGTATCCGGAGAAGTAAATAGTGTGAAATTAAGAAGGCAAGCAACATGGGATGAGACTATGGAGCTTGCCTTGCTGATTTTGAAGGGAAATATGGCATAAAACAAAATGTTCGTTGAAAAAGGGTGGAGATAAATTCCTGCTTTTTAATAAATATCCATTTTCGGGAAATTATTTCGTGTCGAAAATAGACAAAAATTGAGAACTATTGTATAATAGACAAGATTAAGGAGGGAGGTGTGAGATGAGAAAAATATTGGTATTTGTAATGGTGTTGAGCCTCAGTGTTATGCTCTTGGGATGCAGTGGTACAGATACTTCAAAAGAAGCAAATGATACGACACAGAATACAAAGCAAGAGGAAAAGCAAGATACCAGTCAGGAAAAGACAGAACCAACGCAGGACAAAACAGAACAAAAGGATGAGCAGGCGGAAGAAAATGACAGCAAAGCGGAAGACAGCGGAGACCATGAAGCTCAGGATCAGATTCTGAAATTATATTATATATCCGACAGTGAAGAAATCGAATGCGCAGAGATCAGAACAAATCTGCTCCAGACAACCGATATCTGGAACGGCTTAATAGGGGAAGGCGTTCTTAGCAGTGAGTGTAAGATGAACAGCTGTAATGTTGATCAAGAACAGAAAACGATTGATCTCGATGTAGATTCCGGAACTGGTTCTTACATCAGAAGCATGGGGACGACAGGAGAAGAACAAATACTCACATGTATTAAAAAGTCTTTCCTGAAAACGTATGAATGTGAACGATTTAAGATTACGGAAAACGGGCAGCCTTTAGAGACCGGACATACCGTACTCAAAGGATACATGACAGCAGATGAGTAAGAGAAGAGGAGTATATAATGAAGAACTGGTTGAAAAAATGCAGTGTGGCATTGCTGGTCTTTTCAATGATTGGTACAACAATGCCGGTATATGCGGCGGATGCGCCAGCTGCAGAAGAACAAACGACAGAATCTCAGCAGACAGAAGGACAGGCTTCTGAGCCACAGGCAGATGAGTCACAACAACAAGAAGAACAGCCTGCAGAAAAAGAGCAGACGACAGAAGAACAGCAGTCAGTCAGTGAAAATAATCAAGGGGAAGTAGTTCAGGAACAGGAGGAAGCAGCAGAACAGGAAGATCAGACGGAACAGAGCAAAATGAATTATGCTTATGTTGAAAGTCCATATCTGGAAACTCCGGATACACAGAGAATCGTTGTATCCTGGGGCAAGGAAGATGAATACATAGACCAGATGGTACTTCATGTTCGGAAAGATGATGATACCTGGGAAGACTGGTACATCAGCAGATCCGAAGGTAATCTTTACCTGTTTGAAAAGTATTATGAAGATGAGTATCAGGGTGGAACATATGAAGTCGTTTCAATCAGTGTAACAGAAAATGGAGAAACGACAGATTATGCGCTTTCAGATCTTGGAGTGGAAGCGAGGTTCGGAGTAAATCAAGAATATGATGGTATTGATGAGCTTCAGCCGGTTGATGAAGAACAGGAAGAAGCGGTAGCTGAGGATGCAGCAAATGTATCCATTTCTACTATTAATGAAGATGGAACAATTGAAGAACAGAACAGTATCGAAGATGCACTTCAGGCTGCACAGACAGATATTCTTGCGTCAACACCAGCAACGTTATCGCTTGATGATGATACAGGAATCAGTACATATGCTGCAAAATCTGGAAAAATAGTTGTAGCATTGGATCCGGGACATGATAACAGAGATGCCGGAGCATCAGCAAATGGTTTGCGAGAGGAAGCACTTACACTGAAAATTGCAAATTATTGTAAAGCAGAACTGGAGCAGTATTATGGTGTAGAAGTATACATGACAAGAACTTCTTCAGCTTGCCCGTATCCAAATGAAACGCCGGCAGGAGGTTGTATTACCGCAAGAGCAAATGCAGCAGCCAAAGCAGGTGCAAAGATTTTTGTGAGTTTTCATTTGAATGCGGCAGCTACAACAGCGGCTTATGGGGCAGAAGTTATTATTCCAAACTATAACTGGAAATCAGATGTAGGTGCACAGGGAAGAGAGCTTGCGTCAAAGATTTTGAGTGAACTGACTTCACTTGGTTTGTATAACAGAGGACTGTATTATAAGACAGGAACAGAGCCGGAGTACAAGTATCCAGATGGTTCACTTGAAGATTGGTTTACAGTACAGGTCGCTAATAAGTACAATGGAATTCCTGGTATTATTGTTGAACATGCGTTTATCACGAATAGTGGTGATGTGAATAATGTCTTAAATACAGAGGCTGGACTAAAAAGATTAGGTGTTGCGGATGCGACTGGAATTGCAAATTATCTTGGATTATCGAAAGAAAAAGTAGAATGGAAAACCGTAAATGGAAAGAAATATTGCTATGTGAATAATCAGAGAGTGACAGGAGAAAGACAAATTGGTGGTCACTGGTATTATTTTGATGGAAATGGAGTAATGCAGACTGGATTTGTGAATCTGGGAAGTAAGACGGTTTATTATAATTCAGATGGACAGATGCTTTATGGAGAACAGAAGATAAATAATGCATGGTATTATTTCGATACAATTACGGGTGCAAGAATTACTGGGTTCTACAATTTACCGGGTAAGACGGTCTATTATGGATCAGATGGGCAAATGCGCTATGGAGAACAGAAGATAAATAATGCCTGGTATTGTTTTGATACAATTACGGGTGCGAGAGTAACTGGTTTTTATAATCTTTCGGGAAGAATTGTTTACTATGGGGCAGATGGAAAGATGCGCTATGGAGAACAGAAGATAAATAATGCCTGGTATTGTTTTGATACAATTACGGGTGCGAGAGTAACTGGTTTCTATAATCTTTCGGGAAAAATATACTACTACGGAACCGACGGAAAGAAACGTTTCGGAGAACAAAAGATAAATGATGCATGGTATTGTTTTGATACTTCTACTGGTAAAATGATTACAGGATTTTATGATTTACCAGGAAAAGTAGTTTACTATGGAGCAGATGGGAAGATGCTTTATGGAGAACAGAAAATAGGCAATTGTTACTATTATTTTGATCCTACATTTGGAAGTATGTATGTAGGATGGAAAACAGTTAATAAAAAATCAAGATATTACCAGGAAAATGGATGTTGTACAATAGGAGAGTACAAGATTGATGATAAATGGTATTATTTTGACAAGAATGGAATTATGCAGACCGGATTTGTTGATTTGCCAGAAAAGACTGTATACTATAATGAAAACGGAGTCATGGAGTATGGAGAACAGAAGATAAATGATGCATGGTACTATTTTGATATGATAACCGGAAAGATGGCAACTGGCTTTTGTGAGTTACCTGAAAAGTGGGTATATTACGGAAGCAACGGAAAAATGCTTTATGGAGAACAAAAAATAGGGAATTACTATTATTATTTTGATACAGTATTTGGAAGCATGTATTCTGGATGGAAGACGGTAAACGGAAAAACAAGATATTATCAAAGTAATGGTCAGGGAAAAACAGGTGAATACTGCGAAAATGGGAAATGGTATTACTTTGATAAAAATGGAATCATGCAAAAGGGATTCGTCCAGTTACCAGAAAAGACTGTATACTATAATGAAAACGGAGTTATGCAGTATGGAGAACAAAAAATAGGGAATTACTATTATTATTTTGATACAGTATTTGGAAGCATGTATTCTGGATGGAAGACAGTAAACGGAAAAACAAGGTATTATCAAAGTAATGGACAAAGTAAGATCGGCGAATATTGTGAAAACGGAAGATGGTATTATTTTGATAAGAATGGAGTCATGCAGAAGGGATTCGTCCAGTTACCAGGAAAGACTGTGTACTATAATGGAAGTGGTGTCATGCAGTATGGAGAACAGAAGATCAGTGATGCATGGTACTATTTTGATACGATAACTGGAAAGATGGCGACGGGATTCTATAATTTGCCGGGAAAAACTGTATATTATGGAACGGATGGAAAAATGCTCTATAAAGAACAGAAAATAGGAAATTACTATTATTATTTTGATGCTGTGACAGGTGCAATGGTAAAAAATACTACCATAAATGGACATTATTATGATAATACAGGTAAAAGAGTAGAAAAACAGCAAGAAGCAAGCCATCTGATTGTAAATACATCTACCACAAATGTGACGCAGATGGTACAGTTTTATAAAAATACAGGCGAAACGTATCCAACTGAAAAATTAAAAAAAGGTGGAGCGGAAAGTATAGAAAAATTTGCCAGTATTTATTATGAAGAAGCAACAGCGGAAGGTGTAGATCCAGCGGTTGCATGGTGCCAGAGTATGAAGGAAACAGGATGGTTACAATTTGGCGGACAGGTGAAAATAGAACAGTTCAATTTCGCTGGTTTAGGAGCTACTGATAACGGAGCTTCCGGAGCTGATTTTAGTAAATATGGAGAGAATGGTGTAAGAATGGGCGTCAGAGCTCAGATTCAGCATCTTAAAGCATATGCAGTTTCAGGTTTAACAGAGAAAGATTTAAAATATACATGTGTTGATCCTAGATTTCGTTTAGTAAACAAAGGCTCAGCAAAATACGTGGAATGGCTTGGCACCCATGAAAATCCGATAGGAGCTGGTTGGGCAACAGGAGTAGAGTATGGCCAGGGGATTATTAAATTAATGAACCAGCTTGAAAAGTAAGTACATATTGTAAAAGGTGAAAAATGAAGAAGCTCTTTGGAATCTTGGTGAAAATCGGGATTTCAAAGGGTTTTTCTAGATAATTGAACTAAAAAGTATAAAAATTTATTTTTAGGGTATCAGCAGAAGATTGTAAAATATACCTCAAAGTGTTAGAATAGTTGAGTAATTACAGTAAGATTGAAAGGATAAAAATAATGAGAAAAGTACCAATTTTATATATTGTTATTCCTTGCTACAATGAAGAAGAAGTGTTACCTATTACAGCGCCGCTTTTTTTGGAAAAAATTCATCAGTTAGTCAATGAAGGAAAGATTCTTGATGAAAGCCGTATTTTATTTGTTAATGATGGAAGCAAAGATGGTACATGGGAATTAATTAAAAAATTATCAAAGGAAGAATATCATTATAAAGGGATTGCACAGAGCAGAAATCGTGGACACCAAAATGCTGTTCTGGCTGGATTGATGACAGCTAAAGAAGCAGCGGATATTACAATTTCGATTGATTGCGATGGACAGGATGATATTAATGCAATGGATGCGATGGTAGATGCATATATGGCAGGGGCTGAAGTTGTTTACGGAGTACGAAGCAAGAGAGAAACAGACACATTTTTTAAGCGATTTACAGCAGAATCTTTTTATCATTTGTTAAATTGGATGGGAGCAGAAGTTGTATTTAATCATGCAGATTACAGACTGATTTCTTCAAAAGTATTAGATGCATTTTCTGATTTTAAAGAAGTAAATATCTTCTTACGTGGATTGATTCCGTTAGTTGGTTTTAACAGTACTTCAGTATATTATGAACGGCATGAACGAATTGCGGGTGAAAGTCATTATCCGTTGAAAAAAATGTTGGCACTTGCATTTGATGGTATTACCAGTTTGAGCATTAAACCTATCCGAATGATTACAGCAGCTGGAACAATTATTTCATGTCTTGGATTTTGTGCTATTATATGGGCAATTATTATGCAGGTTATGGGAAATACGGTTGCTGGCTGGGCAAGTATGGTTTGCATAGTAGCGTTTCTCGGAGGGATTCAGTTACTTTCGCTTGGTGTTATTGGGGAATATATTGGGAAAATATATTTGGAAACAAAGGCAAGACCAAGATATATTATTAGTGAAACTACAGATGATGTTCAGGATTAAATATGTATGTTGAAAAATCCTTTTCCGTTAAGAGACAATAAGAATTTACTTAAATGTAGACTTGAGTAGTGGAAATATTGCGATATTATGTGAAACATGTTATATTACATAAGGCGTATGCTGTGATAAATATTGGAGGAATCATTTATGGAAAGGGTTGAAAATAAAAGAAAAGTCTATAATTTTAGAAAACTTATTGTGAATATTGCGGGAGATATTATAAAAATTGTATTAGGAATAATATTATTTATATTATCGATAGCTTCAATTGTATATACTTGCAAGTTATGTGATACGGACACTTTATGGGAATTTACTTTTTACAATAAAGATAATATTTTTAAGTATGTGATTATCATAATAGGAATGATAGTTATGTATAAAATATATATTGTTTTGAAAAGGAACAATAAAATTATTAAATATAAATCTCAATATGGGAAAAAAATAGACATATATAAACTTTTAATCTGCATGCATTGCATATTAGGAATAGGATGGGTTGTTTGTACGCAATTGACACCTAGAGCAGATCAAGGATTTTGTTCGGCAATAGCAGCTAATCTTTTTTCAGCAACGTATGATAAAGCAGATTTCCTTAAGGGCGGATATTTGAATCAATACCCATTTCAATCAGGAATTATTTTAGTATTTAAGATAATATATAGCCTTTTTGGTATAAATAATTATATAGCATTTCAAATTTTAAATGTAGTTTCTGTAGTATTGATTGACATATATTTAATGAAAGTTTTAAAAAAAATCACACCAGTTCATGCGGAGAAAATAGGAATTCTTTTTTTGATATTATTTTTCCCGATGGTATTTTATACATCTTTTTTGTATGGAAATTTAATGGGATGTGCGTTTTCAACGATGGCTATGTATTATGAATTTGAGTATTTTGAAAATCATAAAGTCTGCAATATGATATTAAGTACTGTATTTATTGGAATAGCTCTAATGATTAAGTCAAATTATTTGATTGTGTTATTGGCAATGTTGATTTTTTTGGGCATAGATTGGATTATATCTTTAAAAAAGAAAAATATTATTTTTGCAGTAATTGTAATCTGTTCCTATATAATAGCAACATCTGGTCCGGTTAAATTGTTGAGTATTCAGGAAAATGTGTATTTAGGAAAAGGAATTCCTAAAATTGCTTGGATTGCTATGGGAATGCAAGAAACAGGTATGGCACCAGGCTGGTATAATGGATATAATGCAGACACATACTTAAATAATGATTGTGATTCTGAAAAAACAGCTGAAGAGGCTCAGAAATATATTAGGGAAAGAATGACATATTTTGCTGAAAATCCTATATATACAATAAAGTTTTATACAAAGAAAATGCTGTCTCAATGGTGTGAACCTACATTTGGAGGAATTTGGATTAACCAGTTTGAAAAGAATGTTACTATTTCTCGATATTTGGATAGCATATTAAATGGTGGAAAACTACAAAAAATAGTAATTGAAGTACTGGATGTTTTGCAGTCGTTTGTATATTGGCTGGCATTTTTGTATGTGATTACTAATAGAAAACGAAAAAATATATTTATTTGGTTTCCAGGAACAGTCTTTATTGGTGGATTTTTGTTTCATATGATATGGGAAGGTAAAGGGCAATATGCATTTACATATTTCTTACTTCTGATTCCATATGCTGCGATTGAAGCGAAAATGATTGTAAATTATTTGACAAATAAAGCGGATGAAAAATATGGAAAATAATTTTGATAAATTATAATATAAATTTCAAATTTAGATTTGAAATTTATATTATAAAAATGGAGGTTAGATATGAAAAAAGGATGGGGACTTCAAAATTCCAGAAGCAGAATGATTGCTTTGTTTATCGTGGACATGCTTACTGTGGTTTTGGATTCTTATTTAGCGATTATATTGCGCTTTAAATTGGATAACATCTGGGTACCAGAGGAGTACATGAGCAGTGTAGAACACTACATGATTATAAATGTGATTACGACGGTAATTATCTTTTTACTGTTGAATCTGTATAATCGTGTCTGGTCTTATGCCAGTTTATATGAGATGCTATTGATTGTGTGTGCCGCAATGCTTTCGACAGCATTTCAGGCTTTTGGATTCAGTTTATTATATTTGCCGATTCCAAGAAGTTATTATTTCTTCTACTTTATTTTGCTTAGTATTACTACGTTGATCACTCGTTTTTCATATCGGATTTTGCACACGATGCAGAATGGAATCAAAAAATCAGCGAAGCATTCCCGTAATACGATCGTAATCGGAGCTGGTGAAGCGGGAAATATGATCATTAAAGAACTGAAAAGCAGTAAGTATCTGAATCAAAAGGTTGTATGTGTTATTGACGATAATCCGTCGAAAAAGGGAAAATATATTCATGGAATTCGGATTATCGGTGGAAGAGATATGATTCAGGAAGCAGCAAAAAAATATGATGCAGAAGAAATTATCCTTGCAATTCCGTCAGCAGGAAATAAGGCTACCCGTGATATCTTAAGAATTTGTAATCTTACAGATTGTAAACTTAAAATTTTACCGGGCATGTATCAGCTTATCAATGATGAAGTTGGAGTATCAAATCTGAGAGAAGTATCGATTGAGGATCTACTTGGCAGAGATGCAATAAACATTGATATGGAAAGTGTTGGACAGTATGTAAGTAATAAACGAGTACTGGTTACTGGTGGAGGGGGATCAATAGGCAGTGAGCTTTGCCGTCAGATTGCTGCGCATAATCCGAAGCTTCTGATTATATTTGATATTTATGAGAATAATGCATATGAGATTCAGCAGGAACTGATCCGAAAATATCCAAATCTGAAGTTGGAAGTATTAATTGGATCTGTCCGTAATACGAGTCGAATTGAAAGTGTAATGGAATATTATCGCCCGGAAGTTGTATTTCATGCAGCGGCCCATAAGCATGTACCGCTTATGGAAGACAGTCCGAATGAGGCGATTAAAAATAATGTGTTTGGAACATACAAGACTGCAAGAGCAGCGGACAAGTATGGAGTAAAGAAATTCGTACTTATTTCTACTGACAAGGCTGTAAACCCTACTAATATCATGGGAGCTTCAAAGCGTATGTGTGAGATGATCGTGCAGACATTTAGTAAGTATTCCAGAACAGAATATGTAATTGTACGATTTGGAAATGTACTTGGAAGTAATGGTAGTGTAATACCACTTTTCAAGAAGCAGATGGAAGCAGGTGGACCAGTTACGGTTACACATCCAGATATTATTCGTTATTTTATGACGATTCCTGAAGCTGTATCACTGGTGTTACAAGCAGGAGCCTACGCACATGGTGGAGAAATCTTTGTGTTGGATATGGGAGAACCGGTAAAGATTGCCGATCTTGCAAAGAATTTGATCCGGCTTTCCGGCTATACACTTGGTGTGAATATGGAAATTAAATATACTGGTTTAAGACCGGGTGAAAAGTTGTATGAAGAATTGCTGACAAAAGAAGAAGGACTTCAAAAAACAGCGAATGACTTGATCTTTATTGGGAAACCATTGGAGTTTGATGAGGTACATTTCTTAAGCCAGTTAAGAGAGCTTGAAAAAGCGGCGATGGAAGAAAGTCCGGATATTAAAGAAAAAGTTGCTGAAATTATTTCAACGTATCATATCAGGCCGGAAGACAAGAAGAGAGATAGTGAGGCTTTTCAAGAACTAGTGAGTCTGGGAAGAATCAGTCATGAAGGGCCAAGCGTAGAAAAAGAACATACAACTATTTAACAACAGTAGTAGTTTGGAGAACAGAATTATGAAAATGTCATTGGTAGTACCTTGTTACAATGAAGAAGAAGCAATTCCTATTTTTTACAGAGAAGCTTTGAAAGTAATAGAACAGTTGAAAGATGAGTTTGAATTTGAGTTTTGTTTTGTAGACGATGGGAGTAAAGATGGAACATTGCAGTGCTTCAAAGATCTGCGGGCAAAGGATGAAAGAGTTCATTATGTTTCATTTTCAAGAAACTTTGGAAAAGAATCTGCATTATATGCCGGATTACAGCTTTCAACAGGGGATTATGTTGCAACATTGGATGTGGATCTGCAGGATCCACCGTCACTGCTGCCGGAAATGTGGAAAACAATTAAAGAGTCAGAAGGTAAAGAAGATTATGATTGCGTTGCTACGAGAAGAGTTAACCGGGCAGGGGAACCGCCTATCAGGTCTTTTTTTGCGAGAATGTTTTATAAGATAATCAATAAAATGTCATCAACAGAAATTGTAGATGGTGCGAGAGATTTCCGGTTAATGAAACGAAAAATGGTGGATGCTATTTTGAAAGATGCAGAATATAACCGTTTTACAAAAGGAATTTACAGTTGGGTGGGATTTCATACAAAGTGGATTGCCTTTGAAAATGTGGAAAGAAGCGCAGGAGAGACAAAATGGTCTTTTTGGAAACTGTTTTTGTACTCAATTGAAGGGATTTTAGCATATTCTACAGCACCACTGGCAGTAGCGTCCGTGTTTGGAATTGTATTTTGTGGAGTTTCGTTTATATCTATGTTGGTGATTATTATTAGAGCATTAGCATTTGGAGATCCGGTTGCGGGATGGCCGTCATTGGTAACAATAATATTCTTTTTGGGTGGAATCCAGTTATTGTGTCTTGGAATTATGGGATTATATTTATCAAAGACATATTTGGAAACGAAAAAGAGACCTATTTATATTGTGAGAGAAAGTGAGTAAAAAATAAATGCAGATAAAGAAGGGATTAAATAAGCTTGTAGATAGAGTTGAAAAGACAAATATATATATCATATTTGTAGTGATTTTATGCATTCAAGTTTTGTTTATGCTATATTATTGCAATATGAAAAAAGGATATTTTGTTGATGAAATATGGTCATATGGATTATCGAATAGTTATTATCATGCTCAATTAGAGGATAATAATTCATTGGAAAATGTGAAAATATCTTCAGAATTATTCAAAAAATATTTAACTGTTGATGAAGGAAAAAATTTTAAATTTGGCTCAGTGGTGAATAATCAAATGCATGATGCACATCCACCTTTATTTTATATGGTATTGCATAGCGTTTCGTCACTTTTTACAGGGACTTTTAGTAAGTGGTTTGGCTTAATACCTAATATTATATATTTTGTAATTGTGATGTTTTTGCTGTTGAAGATATCGCAATGTGTATCTGATAATAATATTTTCTTTATTGCAGTACAAGTGTTATATGGATTTAGTATAGGAGCAATTAATTCAGTAACATATATTAGAATGTATATGTTACTGACTTTATGGTGTTTATTATTTTTGTTAGAAAATATCTATTTATACCAAAAAGAGAAACTGAAATTAAGCAATTATATTTTGTTGGGGATAGCAACTTTGGGTGGAATGTATACACATTTTTTCTTCATAATATTTGCTTGCCCTGTGGTTTTACTAAATTTATTATATTTGTATAAAGAAAAATCGGGAAAAGGTTTATTGAAGTATATATTGACAGGAGTTATAGGTGGAATAAGTGCGATTCTCTTATTCCCGACATATATACAGAAAATAAGTGGAAACGACGGAAATTCTAATAGTGCACAGACACATGCAAACATGAGAAATTTTAGTGATTGGTCAAATCGATTAAAAGCGTATTGGGCTGATGTGAGTTCAGAATTGTTTGGAAGTGTGTGGGGAGTTATAATAGGCATATGTGTTATCATTATTATCAGCTATATATTTTCGAGACTGGTTTTTAATATTAAATTAAAGAAAACTGAAAAAGGTTTAATTTGTATTATTATTGAAAAAAATGACTTTGAAAAAAAGAAAATAGTAATTAGAAAAAGTGTTTTTATTATTGGAGGAATATTGTTTATCTGTGCATTTTACTATATATTGGTATGTAAAATAACACTTTTTATTTCAAATAGATTTATGATGTGCATTTATCCGTTACTTGTTTTGCTAATGTGTTTATTACTAGAAAAAACTGTGAAAGTATGCACTAAAAAAAAGGTAAAACAAGCTCTTACAATGGGAATTATTTCCATTTTTATAATAGGTGTAACATTTTATGCAAATGATCCAGAATACATTTATGAAGAAAAAGGAATGATTGCAACAGAATTAGAAAATTATACAAATGTTCCGTGTTTATATGTTTATACGGCTCCGTACAGAATGCTGAATAATGCATTAAATCTTATGAACACAAAAACTATTTATCAATCTAATTTGGATAACTTGAAAAAAAATATAAATTCAGTTAATAATTCTTCTGAACAACTAATTTTATATGTGGATACATTAGTGTCTGATCAAGGAATGGAAATGGATGATTGTGTTGAATATATAAAATCTAGTCTGAATTATAATAAAGTTAAATGGTTGGGGACGGATGATATGAGTGTCATATATTGTTTGGAACGGTGATAATAATTAGATTGAGTAAATGAAAAGAATATACGAGGGGATAAGATTGGTATGCAAGAAAAAGTATTAGAAAATAAAAGACTACAATATATAGATATTGCTAAAGGAATTGCAATGATTTGTATTATTCTGGGACATATGGGAAATGCAAATATTAACCGAGTAGTATTTACATTTCACGTACCAATTTTTTTCTTTATAACAGGGTATTTTATTAGTGATAAATGTGAAGTTAATATTTTTGTTAGAAATAAAGTAAGAACATTGATTATTCCGTATATAATAACGTGTTTGGCAATAGTAATAATTGCAACGTTACAAGGAGCAATTTGTGGTGATGCTATTGTGGAAATAAAAAAATGGAGTTATGCTTCGGTATATGGTGCAGGTGATTCATATACTAATCCGTTTTATATTCCGGGAATCGGAGCAATATGGTTTTTGTTGGCGACATTCTGGGGAAGTATTTTTTTGAGGATATCGCTAAATTTTAATAAATATATTAGATTGTTTTCTATTGCTGTGATATTTGCGATAGGTTATTATTCTAGGAAATTGTTTTGGTTTCCGTTGAGTATACAAGCAGGGGCATGTGCAACATTATTTATGTATATGGGAAATCTTTTGAACTTAACAAAAGATATAATAAAAGAAATTCCGAACGAAGTGAAAAAATTTGGAATTGGATTTGCAATGGTTACATGGTACTTTTTTATTAAAGATTTTCAGTCATTCTGGTTAGTCCATTGTGATATAGGAAGAGGAATTGTGGATATCTTTGGTAGTATGTGTGCATGTGCAATGGTTATTTTAATATCAAGGACTATAGATATTAAAACGAAAAAGATTAGTAATGTGCTTGCATACTTTGGGAGATATAGTTTGTTAATATTGTGTGTGCATGTTATAGAACTTAATTTAGTTCTATGGTGGAAAATAACAGATAAAATTATTATAATGGGAGGAACTGAAGAAATTCGATTGATGGTAATAATTATTTGCAAGCTGATATTGGATTTGGGAATTACATATATTTTGTCTAAAATTACTTTTGTAAGAAAAATATTTGGGTATAAAAATTAAATACTTTGTTATAATAGACATTTTGTAAAGATATAAGAATAATATAAATTTGACAAAAAAACAAGCATTTGATATAATCTTTCCATCTAAAGAAAAGTGTAGTATAATAATCAAGTAATCAAAATAAAAGTTGGTGATTCAGATAGAACTAAATATCTGTAAAACCAACTTTTTTTGAGAAAAATATTATTTATATAAGTTAGGAGAACAATGGACGAGAAGATATTAACAGTAACGATCCCGAGTTACAATGTGGAAGCATATCTGGAAGACTGCCTGGAATCTTTTGTGAATTCCGAAGTTATGGATGATATTGAAGTATTAATCGTGAACGATGGTTCGAGTGACAATACAGCCAAGATTGCGCAGCGATATGTAGATAAGTACGAAAATACATTCCGGTTGATCAATAAAGAGAATGGGGGACATGGCTCTACGATTAACACGGGTGTCCGTGAAGCAAAAGGAAAATATTTCAAAGTAGTTGATGGAGATGACTGGGTAGATACAAGAAGTTTTATTCATCTTGTGAAAGTGTTAAAAGAGAGCGATGCAGATATTGTGGCGTCTAATTATACCTGGATCAATCATACAACCAGAATGCCAGAGAAGAGGCAGGAACATCCGTTTGAAAAAATAGAGTATAATAAGCTGTATCAGTTTGAAGAGATTGTCGGTAAAACGATTATTGATATGCATGCGACAACTGTGAAGACGGAATTGTTCAGAAAGGCTGATGAACAGATTGACGAACACACTTTTTATGTTGATGTGGAATTTATTGCATTTCCGATTCCGTATGTGCGGACAGTGTATTTCATAGAAGAGCCGGTATATCAGTATCGCCTGGGACTTCCGGGACAGAGTATGTCTATTCAGAAGATGCAGAAGAATCTGAAGAATCATTTACGTGTGCTTATGCGGCTGAACAGCTATTGCAAGAAAGTAGAAAAGATTGCTCCGGTAGCGAATCTGGAGTATATCCGTGAGCTGACAGCAACAATTCTTACCAGTCAGATGAAGATTTATATAAGTTTTCCTCTTAAGAATGGTATGAGAAAAGAAGCAATGAAATTAGATGCATATTTTTATCATAAGAACCGGAAAGTCTATGACAGAGTAAAGAATCCGGCTGTTCTGGTTTTGAGGAAAACTCGATATGCTGCATTCCCGTTAGCGGTTCTTGCTTTTAAAGGACGAAGAAATTCATATTAAGATGGAGAAGAAAAATGAGTGTGACAAGAGATAGGATAAATACATTTTTTAGGTATAAGGATTTATTAAGAGAACTGGTAGTCAGAGATGTGAAATTAAAATACAGAAGAAGTTTCCTGGGATATGTATGGAGCATTTTGAATCCATTGCTGATTATGTTAGTAATGACGCTTGTATTTTCACAGATGTTTCAGCGTGGAATAGAAAACTTTCCAGTTTATCTGCTTACTGGACAGGCACTGTTTGATTTTATGAATAATGCAACCCATATGTCCATGTATTCAGTATTGGATAATGGAGCACTGATTAAGAAAATTTATGTACCAAAATATATTTTTACATTGTCGAAAGTAACAAGCTCATTGATTGATCTTATTTTTTCAATGGGTGCATTGATTTTGGTGATGTTGATTACAAGAACACCATTTTCACCATATTTTTTATTATTTCCGCTGGTAGTTATACCGCTTTATATTTTTGTGTGTGGAATGGGATTCTTCTTGTCAGCAGCAAATGTTTTCTTTAGAGACATTCAGTATATTTATAATGCAATTACTGTAGCATGGATGTATGTAACACCGATGTTCTATCCGATTGACCTTCTTCCGGACGGGCTGAGAAAACTGGTAGAATACTGCAATCCGATGTATTATTATATCCAGTTTTTCAGAGATCTTGTTTTATACAGACATTTTACAACACCGAGAATTTTTGTCGGTTGTTGGGTGATGGCGTTTATTATGCTGACAATTGGACTTGGTGTATTTAAGAAAACACAGGATAACTTCATTTTGTATATCTAGGAGAAAAGATAATGAGCGAAGAATATATTGTTGATGTTGACCATCTTACGATTCGGTTTAACATGGCATCTGAAAAGGTGGATAATTTAAAAGAATATGTAATTAAACTGATTAAGCATGAATTGATGTTTCAGGAGTTTTTGGCGTTAAAAGATGTAAATCTGAAAGTGAAGAGGGGAGAAGCGTGGGGGTTGATCGGAACTAATGGTTCTGGAAAATCTACTCTTTTAAAAGCATGTTGTGGCATTTTAAAGCCGTATAAGGGAACTGTTACAACGAAAGGTACAATTGCTCCATTGATTGAGCTGGGTGCTGGATTTGATATGAATATGACAGCAAGAGAAAATGTGTTTTTAAATGGGACAGTACTGGGACATTCCAGAAAATTCATGGAAGAGCATTTTGATGAGATTATTGAGTTTGCGGAACTTTGGGATTTCCTGGATGTACCGATTAAGAATTTTTCATCAGGTATGCAGGCTCGACTTGGATTTGCGATTGCTACGATGGTAAGGCCTGATATTCTGGTTGTTGATGAAATCTTGTCTGTAGGAGATTATCAGTTTCAGGAAAAATGTTATAAGCGAATGGAAGATATGCTCAGTGGAGGAACAACACTTTTATATGTATCGCATGATGTCAAATCTGTAAGAAAGCTGTGCGATCATGCAATTTGGATTGATAAAGGTGTGGTAAGAAAAAGCGGTCTGGTTGAAGAAGTAACCAATGAGTATATGAATGAATAGTTTGATGGGAGAAATATGATACTACAAAAATTTGCTTTATATCCGTATTCAGAAGAGACGACTCGGCTTTATATGAAAACAACTGATGATGTTGTGACCGACAAGGAAAAAGTTGAGTTAAAGACTTTGGCAAAAGTAAATCTGGAAACATATTTTAATTTATTTTCATGCCTGAAGTGGAAAAAATATGTTGGAGTTGAGTCTGTTTATCTTAGATTAAAGCTGAATGGAATTGTAAAAGTAAAAATAGATCATCTTCAGGTGAAAGATGGAGATGTAGAAAGACATGGTGTACTGGACGAGGAAATCCAGTCGGATGCTTCAGGATATGTAACTTCAAATGAATTTACGCTTCCGGAGGAAGGAATGCTTGGAGTTATGATTGAGGCAGTGTCAGAGTCAGTGCTTTATGAGGTTGATTTTTCAACAGATCAGACGGGTCTGGAAGAGAATGATATCTGTATAGGAATCGGAATCTGTACGTTCAAGAGAGAAAAATATGTAGAGCGTAATATGAATCTCCTGAAAGAAGGAATCTTAAATAATCCGGCAGCAGAAGCGTATGAACATATTAAAATTTGTATTTCGGATAATGCGGGTACGCTAGAACCAGAGAAAATTGAAAATCCAGAAATTCATGTTGTAAAAAACAAAAATCTGGGTGGAGTAGGCGGGTTTACCCGTACCATGCTGGAATATTTAAATGGCGAAGAAAAAATAAGTCACGTTCTGTTAATGGATGATGATGCAATTATATTACCGGAAACAATTGAAAGAAATTATCTTTTCTTAAAACATTTAAAGAAGAAATATTATAATTATGTAATTGGTGGAGCTCTGATGCGACTGGATCATCCAAGTATCCAGTATGAAAGTGGAGCATTATGGAACAATGGAGATATGATTGCACATAATCATGATTTTGATATGACTTCATTGGCAGAATGCATTACAAATGAAGTCGAGATTGAACATGATTATGTTGGATGGTGGTATTCCTGCATACCAGTCACATTTATTAACAAAAATAAATTACCGCTTCCGTTATTTATTCATCGTGATGATATTGAATATGGATTACGTGCAAATGGAGAATTTATTTTATTAAATGGAATTTGTGTATGGCATGAAGCGTTTGAAAATAAATGTCCGGGAACAAATGAATATTATGATATTCGAAATCTGGCAATACTGAATGCGATTCATGATGAAAAGTTTACGGCTAAACAATTTAAAAAGGTTTTATTTAAAGAGATTAGCAGCAATATAGGAAAGTATCGCTACAAGTATGTGGATTTAAATCTACTTGGAACACTTGATTTCTTAAAAGGAGCAAAATGGTTCAGCGAGCAGGATGGAATAGAGATTCACAAAAAACTGGCGGCATATAACTATGAGATGAAATCTAAAGAAGATTTTATCGGTTACAAAGGTTTAACGGAAGAAGATCTTAGCCCATATGGAAAAGAGCAAAGAAAGAATGTTCCATTTATGGAAAAGATCTGGAAAATGGCTACGATGAATGGACATTTTTTGCCGGCAAGACATGGAAAGCCAAAAGCAGAAATTCCATATCCAAATATTTATGATTTATATCGATATAAAGAAGTGCTGTATATAGACAGTACAGATCATGTGCTGGATGCAAAAAGAAGTGTTATTACGATGATAGCATCTTACATTAAATTTTTTAAAGTATGTAAACATATTGACCAGAGATATGATAAAGTATGTAAACAGTACCGAAATATGTTTGGTACCTTTACTTCAAAGGATTTTTGGAATCATTATCTGGAATTAGATAAAAACATGGATTTATAAGGAGGAACATATGGGATCACCGAAAGTATCAGTAGTAGTACCAATTTATAACGTAGAAAAATATCTTCGTCAGTGCCTTGACAGTATTGTAAATCAGACATTGAAAGATATCGAAATTATTTGTGTAGATGATGGATCAACAGATTCATCACCACAGATTATCCAGGAATATATGGATAAGGATTCACGTGTAAAAGTAATTACAAAACCAAACAGTGGTTATGGAAATTCCATGAACCGTGGATTTGATATGGCAGAGGGCGAATATATCGGTATTGTTGAGTCGGATGATTATGCGGATCCGGAGATGTTTGAAGAAATGTATAATGTAGCTTCAAGCAATCAGTTGGATGTGGTGAAATCAGGATTTTACTATTATTATTCGATTCCGAAAGAAAGAAATGAAAAAGAAGAAATTGTATCTAAAGTACGTGCAAGAAAAACATTCTGTCCGGCTACAGATTTTAATGCACCGATGGAAATGGTAGAATTTTTTAATTTGAAGCCGACGATTTGGTCTGCTATTTATAGAAAAGATTTTATTCGAGAAAATAAAATCCGTTTTAATGAAACACCAGGAGCATCGTTTCAGGATACGAGTTTTAGCTTTAAAGTAATGTGTCTTGCTAAACGTGTTCAGCTGTTACAGGAAGCATATTTGCATTATCGTCAGGATAATGAGAATTCTTCAGTAAATTCTCCGAAGAAAGTTTTTTGTGTATGTGATGAATATGAAGAGATGCATAAATTCTTGGAAACAAATCCTTTACATCGTGGAGTATTAGAATGTGTATGTAATCGAATAAAATATGATACTTATATGTGGAATTTGGGGAGACTTAGTCCTAAATTTAAGTATATCTTTTTAGAAAGAGCAGCTCAGGAATTTAAAGAATGCTTTGAAAAAGGTACAATGGATTCACGATATTTTGAAGAATATAAGTGGGAAGGTGTAAAAAAAATGGTTGAAGATCCTATAGGTTTTTATAATGAGTATGCACTCAATCAACCGGGATATTCAATGAAAGAATTAAAGGAAATTAAAGAATCCTATTCGTATCGCATAGGAAGACTTATTACATTTCTCCCAAGAAAGATTTTGGGTGGAATTCAAAGTGTTAAAGATGATGGGGTTGTATATACTTTTAAATTAGGTTGTAAGAAGATTATTGGAGGTATATCATGGTTAAAGGACCGAAGATCTCGGTAGTTATACCGGTATATAATGTGGCGGATTATTTGAGTAGATGTTTGGAAAGTTTGAGACGTCAAACTCTTTTGGATATTGAAATCATATGTGTTAATGATGGATCAACAGATAACTCAGATGAAATAATTCGGGAACAGATGAAGATAGATTCGCGCATTCAACTTATTGATAAACAGAATGCTGGGGTTGCGGCAGCAAGAAATACTGGAATTGATGCGGCAACAGGGGATATGATTGTATTTTTAGATCCGGATGATTATTTAACAACTAATGCGTGTGAGAGAATTTATGAAGAGAGAATTAATCATTATGCAGACATTATTGTATATGGATCGAAACCGTTTCCTGAAATACCAGAGCCGGACGCCTGGGTTGCATGGAAATTAAATAGTAGAGATATATATTATCCAGAACCGAATGAAAAATCTTTATTTGGCGAAACTAATAGTGAACCCTTTATTTGGAATCATGCGTATTCTCGAGATTTTTTAAATGATAATCAGTTACGATTTATTGAATCGATTAAATTTGGAGAGGATATTGTATTTTTGTTTCAAACAGTTCCTATGGCAAAACGAGTACAGTATATTTCAGATCAACTGCACTATTATCAATGCTATAGAAGCGGGTCGTTTATGCAACAATATAATGATGAAACGGAAAAACGTTTAGTTCAGCATGTGAAAAATCTTAGAACAATAACAGCATTTTGGAATGAAAAAGGATTTCTAAATAAATGGGGGCGAGCTTATTTTGAATGGTTTATTAATTTTATTGTTCCGGATTTGATTCAGTTTAATCCGAAAAATAAAAAGAAATTAGCATTAGAAACAGTTAGAATTATAGAAAAATTTAATTTGAAAACATTTTATAAGCATTCAAAACTTGAAGTAAAAGAAAAAACAAAGAGATTATATAAAATGGCTAGATAGATAATAGTTCTAAGGGGAAGGAAAGAAATGAGAAGAGTATGGGAATATATTTACTGGCGTCTGCCAGTAGGAAAAAGGCAATTTCTTGATAAGGCAAATGATTTAGTAAAAAAAGCAGATTCATTAAGACAAATTTTAGAATCGGGAATTAAAAATAGTTATAATCATCAAAACGAGCTTTATAATCAGATGAGTGGAAAAATAGATGGATTATCAAATGAAGTGAGACATCTGCATGAGGAAAATGCTCGTTTGGAAAGAATTATTACACATTATCATAAGCAGGATATGCAGATGTTTTGGGAAGAGTATCGAAAAGATGGAGAGTCTACAGCAGATGCTCAAAAAAGATTTTTTCTTGCATTACCTAAAGCGAAGGGAGTAAGCAGAAATTTGCAACTTCTGGAGAAAGATTTACTAAGAGCTTTTGCTAGAATTTGTGAGGAGAATCAGTTATCTTATTGGCTTTATGCAGGTACTTTGTTAGGAGCAGTGAGACATAAGGGATTTATTCCATGGGATGATGATGTAGATACTTGTATGGCAAGAGAGGATATTGAAAAATTAAGAGAAATATTAAAGGATCATCAAGAATATAGACTTACAGTAAGATATGATGCATGGGGATTTTGTAAGCAGATTCGTTTTACTTATAAAGATACGACTATTCCTGTTTTTATTGATATATTTCCGTTTGACTGGATTAGTGAGGCATCATATGAAAAATGGGAAGAAAATCAGAAAATTAGAAAAGAGTTAAAAACAGAAATTACAGATGAAGGAAATCCATTGATTCAGGAATTTCGTAGGGCAGGATGTGTTGATGATGATTCGGCTATTGGAATTCAGATTGCAGAGATTTTTAATAAATATTATAAGAAACTTTATGATAAAAATATTATTTGTGCTAAAGAAGATGCAAAAGGGTGCTTATACAGTTTTGATAGTTGGAGTTATTGTAACGATAATAATTTAATATCAAAAGAGATTTTTTATCCATTACAGAAAATCGAATTTGAAGGCGATGAATATTATGTGCCAAATAAGTATATTTACGTTTTAAAAGAAGTGTACGGTGAAGATTTCTATACATTCCCATGTGGAGAGCCTCATTTTATTCATGCAGATTGGAAAAAAAATGAAAAGCTTCTTGAAGAAGAGGTAAAGAAAAGAGTTAAATAGAGAAAAGCAGACAAAACAATTATGGAAGGATAATTGTAGTTGTCTGCTTTTTTTAAGAAGGTGAAAGATGTACGACTTTAGAATCAGTTTCCCAAATGTTTATAACTTTTGAAATATTTGCAGAAATTTGCATCGGAATATTATTTGGTAACTGATTGGTTTTTATGGCTCTTAAGAATGCAACCAATTCATAACGAATCCCTTCTCCTTCAAGTGGATAAAAGTATCTTCGATTATCATTTTGATTTTCAAACCTAACTTCAAAATATTCAGTTTTCCACCAGGGTGCGGGTACATAAATATAGCCTTTTGTGCCAGAAATAACTAACTCACCTTCTGATTTTACTCCTTTACCCACTTTTAATGAAGCAACAGCATTTTTGTAAGTAAAATTTATTTTTGTAAATAAATCAAAAGTAGGAATTTTGTCTAACATAAGAGAGGTAATATTTATATCTATCCAATGTGTACCTAAGATATGAAAGATAGGTAACATAGCTGTAGGACCCCATGCACAAATACTGTTCCAATAATGAGTTGCTTTTTTTGTTGTATCAATTTTGATGTTTTTAAGACTTGTACAAGTTGATTCAACAGAAAGTACTTGACCGATTTTCCCGGAATTTAAAAGTAAAAGCAAGCGGTTATAAGCTGTAGAATAAGCTGTTTTAATGGCATCCATTAAGATTAAGTTTTTACTGTTTGCCAGCTGATAAAGCTCATTACATTCAGCTTCAGAAAGTGCAATCGGTGATTCACATAAAACGTGTTTACCAGCAAGTAAAGCCTGTTTGACATGATTATAATGTTTAGTAGGGTGTGAAGCAATGTATACAGCATCTATTGAAGAGAGAAGATCTGTATAACTGTTGGTTAATAACAGACTGTTATCAGCTTTTATTTGTGCAGAAGTTGAGGAAGAAGAAACGGCTGTTACTTCTGCACCATTCACGAATTTGCTTTCACGAAAATATTTTGCTACAAGGGTAGAATTGCCTATTAATCCAAGCTTTAAATTACTGTCTTTTGCACGAAGCTCGGAACTGGATATACCTTCTGTACGGTCTAAGTAGATGACGTTGCAATATTTTTTCAGATAGTCAAAATGACCAATCCAATCAGAGCCAACAGTAAAAATATCGACATTATAATGCTGGATGTCATCAATTTTTTGCCCTTCATATTCTTCGATAATTATTTTGTCAGCAAGTCCGGTAGATCGGACGTTTTCGATACGTTCCATTAGAGACTGTTGTACATTTATTTTTCCACGTGTTTTATCAAAATCATCTGAGGTTACCCCGACAATCAAATAGTCCCCAAGAGCTTTTGCTCTTTCTAGTAATCTGATATGACCGTAGTGGAGTAGATCATAAGTTCCATATGTTATAACTTTTATCATTTAAAAAGCGACTCCTTTAATTGGTATTGTCTAATTCAAATAAAGCATCTAAAAAACGTTCCATATATTGTTTGGCACCAATGGTAACGCGTAGGCAGGTGCCAAAATTTCCGACATTAGAATAAGATTTTATTAAAATTTGTTTTTGCGATTTCATTTTTTCAACAATGGTTAGCGCATTTGTTTTAGGCTTTATAAAAATGAAATTTCCTGCATCCCCCTTATGCAAATACTTATGGGAATTTAATTCTTTTATCAAATAATCACGTCCAAGAGTGTAGTCTTCAATTAAAGAAGATAAAATACCAGGCGTTTCTAAAATTTTTTGAGCTACTAACATGGCGAATGCGTTTGTATTATGTGGTGTGCATAATTTCTGTACCATTTTTATCTCATCAGGATGTCCAACCACATATCCAAGTCGACAACCGGCCATTGAAAATAGCTTGGAAAAGGTTCTTGTAACAAGGATATGTTTGGAGGTCAAAGCATATTTGATGAATGTTTTTGGATAAAAATAATGATAGGCTTCATCAACAAGGATAGTGATTTCAAGTTGTTCACATACTTTAATGATTTCTTGAAATTCGGTTTCTGAATATACATTTCCCATCGGGTTATTTGGGTTAAGTAATATAAGTAATTGTGTATCAGGCGTTAAGGTGGAAATAATATTTTGAATATCCATTGAAAGGTCATCATTATATGGAACCTTTACAAAAGATCGGCCATACATTTCAGAATATACTTGAAACATGAAATAGGATGGAACTACTCCAACAATTTTTCCGCTTTCTGAGGTAAAAGCCTGAATAATATAGCGAATTCCCTCAGCGGATCCGTTTACAAGGCAAAGGTGTTCTGGTGTAGTATTCAGATGTTTTGCAAGGACTTCCGAAAAGTGATGGGTTTCTGGATACTGTGCAATTAATTGAGGAGTTATTTCAGGCAGAATAGAATTAATGAAATCTTGAGGAAGCCCTCCAGGGTTTTCATTTAAGTCAAGTCGTAAATACTTTTTGCGTTCATTTTGATCAAAAATGCGAACTAAATCTTTTAGATTATTATTTAAGTAATACATAGTGAATCTCCTTTATTGAATATGATAAAATCCTTTAGTTAATTTCCAAAATAATATTTTTTGTCTGTTTCCCCAAACATATTTTTGCCATAGCAATTTTAGTGTTGGAGGAGAGGACCATTTTTTAAAAAGAGCTGTATAAGGCATAGTTTTTAGATCTTGTATAAATGATGCACGGTTTGGATTTGAATTAATATGATTCTTTAGAGGCCCCTGATATTTTAGAGCCTCTTCATAATTGAGTTCATGTCCGATAAAAATATCTTTGGTACTTAGAAAAGCCTTTTTACCTTTGATAGAATTACATATAACCAGAGAAGCACCTTTATTGTGATTATATAATTCAGGACAATATAAATGAACACCCCACAAATCTCCGAGTGAAATATCAGCAAAACGTTCTTTGGTTGCATATGGACATTGATAACAGGATGGTCGACTCATTAAATGACTGATCCAAATTGACCAGAACGGGTTAAACCATCTGTCAGTTTTAAGCTTCCTGCTGTTTTTTAAAGAAAGCTGCATAACTTCAAAATCCCATCGCCCAATAGAATGGTTAAAATAGGATTTGAAATCTTTGTAACGATAATCAATTGATTTAATACGTGAATGATATTTTGTAGTAATATACTTATTATAACTTTTTAAATAAAGAGGAGTAGGAACACCTTCGCAAATAACCTCGACTGTCAGCAGATTTGTTTGATTGCAATTAAGGAGAAAAGATTTTAAACCGGCAATTTGGCAAGGCGTACCGGAAAATAAAACTTTTTTTCCATTCTGTAAAAACTTTTTTGCATCAGTATAGGAAGTTCCAATATTACTTTGTATATATTTTGATTTTCTGAATTTATCTAAATATTTTTTGTCAAAAATATGATCATGATATACATTTAAACCATCTGATACAGCTCCGAAAATTACATAATTTTTATCGCACCATGCATCAACGATTGCAGAGAAAGCTCCACCAGAGGTGCTTTCTGATAAAACTTTTTGATTTTTTATATGTCCTCCAAAAGTATAATTCATTCCGGAACATTTTTGAGGAGATAAATTATAAGGACAAACTTTACGGCATAATCCGCAATTCGTGCATAAATCTATATTGATTTTGGGATAGCGAAATTCTTCTGAATCAGGAATCATACAGATGGCTTTGTGTGGGCAAACATTTGCGCAGGCTTCGCAGCCGGAACAGGTAATTTTATCATTTGTATCAAGGTAACACATGCTTAATGATCTCCATTCAATAAATTAAGTTCTTTCGTGAGAAAGTCCAGAGAAGATTTTCTTGCAGTATTTATACGTGCATGCACAGCATCGTAATCGTGGATTTGTGGAATTACTGAAGGTGCTTTTGTGAGAAGGCATTCTTTTAAATCAAATAACTCCAGAACTTCGGCAATTTTATTGTCACCGGATTCTCTGGAAAATACTGCCATTTGTTTTCGGTATTGTACAGCAAAAATCAAACCATGAAAAGAGTTCGTTATAATGTATTCTGAATATTTTACCAGAGAAAGAAATTCTTCAATACCTGCTTCATAAAACATTTTATGTCCTTTTGCTGAGTTTGTACTGCGTAAGCTGATTTCAACAATTGTCCATCCGTTATCACGGGCTATTTTTTCTGCAAAAGCTTCCATTTCTTTGTTGTATCGTCGTGCATATAATAATAAATATTTCTCAGTTATAATACGAGATGCGGCTATGGTATCATAATCTTCAGTGGTTAGCAAAAGAGTTGGATCGATTGTTCTAAAAACTTGAATTCCATTAGAATTAATATGTTCTTTTAGATAAGGTATAAATTTATTTTCCCGTAAACCAATTGCTAAAAAGTTTTGAAGCCGGTTATTTAATATCTGGTAGCTATCTGTGTCAAAATGGGCATCACCAAAACTTGCAGCATAAGATACAGAATTTCCTTTCATTACATCGTAGTTAGCAAAATAACCATCATCAAATCCGTTGAATTCATTAATACAGAAAATGGTATCACTGCCACATACAAAATGGTTAATATCATCAAAATGGGCAATAGAATTAAAGTTTTCTGAAGTATATTTTTGAGAAGTTAAACCAAAGTATGTGTGATAAAAGTGATCAAATTTCTGATAGTTAATACGAATGGCAGGAAGAGACAACTCACACATTTTTCTGGATTCTGGGTCCTGATCCCACATATTGGAAAAAGGATTTAAAGGATCTTTGTCAGAGAGAGAATCCGGGCAATAGTCAACTAAAACTGGTTGATACAAATCCGGAGAAATACGCTTTATAGATTGGTAAAGTGCCCAGGATTGTAGGGCGGATCCATAATTCGTAAAATTGCAATATATATTATAACTGACTATACCTATTCGAATCATAAAAATACTCCTTGAAATTATATAAAATAAGTTGTTAAATATACTAATCATGTTATCATGGATTTTAGGAGACAACAAGTGATATTGTAAAGAAAACGTTGTTATATGAACAAAAATATAGTATAATAGCACGGTTTGAAGAAGAGAGAATATTTTACGAAAGGATAACAGAAATGAAAAAAGAAAAAGATATATTTGACCGCATCATGGAACTTCCAGTTTTACGGATTTTTAATCCATTTTACAAAAAAAATAAAGAAATATTATTATACTTATTCTTTGGTGGCTTAACTTTTTTAGTAAGTATTATCTCTTATGCATTTTTTAACATTCAAATAGGATGGAATGCTCTGGTAGCAAATATTGGTTCATGGATACTGGCAGTTGCATTTGCTTATATAACTAACAGGATTTGGGTGTTTGATTCAAATGCAAGTACAGCAGCTGATTTTATCAAAGAAATCACCAGTTTTATAGGCGGTCGAGTAGCAACGCTGGTAATTGAGGAACTGATTTTATTCATTTTCATCACAAATCTGGGAATGAACAGTATGCTGGTTAAGATAGTGGCACAGGTGATCGTAATTGTGCTTAATTATGTGATCAGCAAGCTGATTGTGTTCAAAAAATAGCAGAAAAGTAGTTAAGAAATAGTTTTAATTGTATTTTATGGAGTTTTTTGGTAGTATATACTATGTAATAATTTTGTAATAATTGTTACATAGTATATTTTATTTTAAAGAAAGAAGATTATTTATGGAGAATATGCATATCGCTTTTTCACCTCCAGATATCACAGAGGAAGAAATAGCAGAAGTTGTAGATACGTTAAGAAGTGGTTGGATCACAACCGGACCAAAGACAAAGCTTTTTGAAAAACAGTTGGCAGAATATATAGGGACTAATAGAGTAGTCTGTCTGAATTCGGCAACAGCTTGTCAGGAGATGACACTTCGCCTGTTGGGAATCGGATCGGGAGATGAAGTAATCACAACAGCTTATACTTATACTGCATCCGCCAGTGTAGTAGAGCATGTAGGTGCAAAACTGGTTCTGGTGGATGTGGCAAAAGATTCTTACGAGATGGATTATGAGAAACTGGCAGATGCGATCACAGAGAAGACGAAAGCGGTTATCCCGGTAGATCTTGCCGGAATTATGTGTGACTATGATAAGATATTTGAAATTGTAGAAGCAAAGAAATCGCTTTTCCATCCGGCAAATGAACTTCAGGAGAAGTTTGGCAGAGTGATCGTAGTGGCAGATGCAGCGCATGCATTTGGCGCAGAGCGAAAAGGAAAGAAGTGTGGACAGGCTGCAGATTTCACAAGCTTTTCCTTCCATGCGGTAAAGAACCTGACGACAGCGGAAGGTGGCGCAGTCACATGGCGTCCGATCGAAGGTGTGGATGACGAAGAGATTTATAAAAAATATATGCTTTTTTCACTGCACGGTCAATCCAAAGATGCGCTTGCTAAGACGCAGCTTGGCGCATGGGAGTATGATGTTGTGGCACCTTATTTCAAATGCAATATGACCGATATCATGGCTTCTATTGGACTGGTACAGTTAAAGCGCTATGATGCATTATTAGCACGGCGCCGGGAAATCATAGGAATGTATGATAAAGCACTGGAAAGTCTTCCTGTGGATGTACTGAATCATTTTGATACAGATCATAAGTCCAGCGGACATTTGTATCTGATCCGTGTTCAGGGAAAAACACGGGAAGAATGTAATGAGATCATTACGAAGATGGCAGAGCATGGCGTAGCAACGAATGTGCATTACAAACCGTTACCGTTGTTATCTGCATACAAAAATATGGGATTTGATATTAAAGATTATCCAAATGCTTATGCTTTATTTGAAAATGCAATTACATTACCGCTTCATACGAAACTTACCGATGAAGAGGTAAAATACGTGACAGATGTATTGAAGGAATGCATCGGATAGGAATGCTGTATGAGAAAATGGGACGAACTTCCGAAGTTTATGAGAACAGACGAAGTAAAACAATACTATGATATTCTGATCAGACACGAAAAAGAATTAAGATTAAAGAGATATTTTGACATTCTGCTTTCGATGATTTTGCTTGTTATCTTATCACCGATCATGCTGGTCATCAGTATTGCAATCAAGCTGGATTCACCGGGACCGGTGATTTACAAGCAGGTGCGTGTGACACAGTATGGAAAGAAATTTCACATTCTAAAGTTCCGTACTATGGTGCAGAATGCAGACAAGATGGGAACACAGGTTACGATCAGTCAGGATTCCAGATTGACACGGGTTGGAAAAGTGATCCGTGGCTGCAGGATTGATGAATTTCCACAGCTTATCAATGTTCTTCGCGGAGAGATGAGTTTTGTTGGAACCAGACCGGAAGTTGTAAAATATGTAAAAGGCTATACGAAAGAAATGTATGCAACTCTTTTGTTGCCGGCAGGAATCACTTCCAGAGCCAGCGTATGCTACAAAGATGAGGGTGAAATGCTGGAGCATGTAGAAGATGTGGATTATGCTTATATTCATGAAGTGCTTCCGGAGAAGATGAGTTATAATCTGGAAGATCTGCGCAAATACAGTCTGTGGAGAGATTTTATGACCATGTTTATGACAGTATTTGCAGTATTACGATAAGAACTACAGTATAGGAGAAATGTATGTTAGTATCAGTTTGCACGATTGCGCGCAATGAAGAAGAGTATCTTCCACACTTGCTGGAGGATATCACCAAACAGGATTACCCGGCAGAGCAGATTGAAGTTGTGATGGTGGACAGCAGTTCAACAGATGGAACCAGACGGATTATGGAACGTTTTGCCGAAGAAAATCCGCAGTATCATAACTGCGTTGTTACGGAAAATCCGGGGAATAATCAGGCATCCGGATGGAATCAGGCAATCCGTAGTTCAACCGGAGATATTATTATCCGTCTGGACGCACATGGACGCATTCCGGAGGATTTTGTTTCCAAGAACGTAGAATGCATGGAAAGCGGAGAATATGTCACTGGTGGACCAAGACCGAATCTTCCGGAGAAGGACACACCGTGGCAGAAACTTCTACTGAACGCAGAAAGTTCGATGTTCGGAAGTGGAATCGCAGGCTTCCGGAGAGAGAATGAAAAGAAATATGTAAAGTCCATGTTCCATGCAGCGTATCGGAGAGAAGTATTTGAAAAGGTTGGACTTTTCAATGAAAATCTGGGAAGAACGGAAGATAATGAGATGCATTACCGGATCCGGCAGGCAGGATACCGCTTATGCTACGATCCGCAGATTCATTCCTGGCAATATGTGAGAAGTTCGATTCCGGGAATGATGAAGCAGAAATACGGCAATGGAGACTGGGTAGCAAGAACTCTTGGCGTATGTCCTGGATGTCTCAGCATTTATCATTTTGTGCCGTTTGCTTTTGTGATTGCGATTCTTGTGACATCCATTTTGGTAGCACTAAAGAAGCCATTTCTGGCGATTGCCATGTGGATCACTTATTGGTGTGGTGCAATCGGAATGGCAATTCTGTCTGTAAAAAATGAGGCGAAGCATATATGTCAGCTTTTGCTTCCGGGAATCTTCTTTTTACTTCATTTAAGCTATGGAGTGGGAAGTGTAGTCGGAATGGGAAAGATGATAAAAGATAAAATTACAAAGAAATAAAAGAGAGGATTTAGTATTATGAAGTATGATTATTTAGTAGTAGGATCAGGGTTATACGGAGCAGTATTCGCTCACGAAGCAAAGAAAAAAGGAAAGACCTGTCTGGTAATTGACAAGCGTCCGCATATCGGTGGAAATATTTACTGTGAAAACATCGAGGGAATCAATGTTCACAAATACGGTGCACATATTTTCCACACATCCAACAAACAGGTTTGGGATTACATCAACCAGTTCGCAGAGTTCAACAATTACATTAACTCACCGGTAGCAATTTACAAGGACGAGCTTTACAACCTGCCGTTCAACATGAATACATTCAGCAAAATGTGGAATATCAAGACACCACAGGAAGCAAAAGACATGATCGCAAAACAGGTTGCAGAGACAGGAATCACAGAGCCGAAGAACCTGGAAGAACAGGGATTATCGCTGGTAGGAAAAGATGTATTTGAAAAACTCGTAAAAGGTTATACCGAAAAACAGTGGGGACGTGCCTGCAAAGACCTTCCGGCATTCATCATCAAACGTTTACCGGTAAGATTTACATTTGACAATAATTACTTCAATGACAGATATCAGGGAATCCCGATCGGAGGATATACAAAGATCATTGAAAAGATGCTTGACGGAATTGAAGTAAAGACAGATACCGATTACTTTGAATTTATCAAAGAAAATCCGGATATCGCAGAAAAGACACTGTTTACCGGAATGATCGATGAATACTTCGGATACAAGCTCGGAGCACTGGAATATCGTTCGGTAAGATTTGAGACAGAAGTACTTGATACGGATAACTATCAGGGAAATGCAGTCGTAAACTATACCGAAAGAGAAGTTCCTTATACACGTATCATCGAACACAAGCATTTTGAATTTGGAAAACAGGAAAAAACTGTTATCTCCAAAGAGTATTCTTCCGAATGGAAAGTAGGAATGGAACCGTATTATCCGGTAAATAACGAACAGAACAATAAGCTGTTTGAAGAATATAGAAAGCTTGCAGAGCAGGAAAAGAATGTGATCTTTGGTGGACGTCTTGGAAATTACAAGTATTATGATATGGATAAGGTAATTGAAGCGGCATTGGAGATGGTGGCTGAGGAATTATAGGAAAATATAGCATAAAAAACAGGGTATGAATGAGGATATCCTGTTTTTTATGTAATATGTATGGGAAGAAGTTGAAGATGGAGAAAATAATTGAAATAAGAAATAAGATCGAAATGAAATGGGAATCTATTCCGTATGAAAAAAATGTGATATGTCGGAAAAAAATTTTTTGTGTGCATTAAGTGTATGGATAATCTATGCGTTTAATTGGATAACGATGTTTCATATACAGTGACCTGAACATTTATATTTTTATATACAGGTTTTTGTTGGTATGGCAGTGTTGTTTAGATACACGGTGCTGAGTTCTGAGAATATAGATGCTTTGGTTTTAGCTCTTATAGTTTTAGCTGTATTTGTAATTTCAAAAGATAGAAATGGAACAGGATTATTACTTGAAACAGGATTGTTTATTATCGGAGCTAGAAAAATTGATTATAAAAAGATTTTAAAAGTATATCTTGCAATTGAAATCCCGTTAACGCTTATCACTTTAATGGCTGCACGTTTGGGAATAATTGAAAATTTAGTATATCACCGTGGAGAACAAGTGAGAATGACCTTTGGATTTGTATATCCTACAAATTTTGTGTCGCATCTTATGTTTATAATTGCTGCATGAATTGCAATAAAAGAGGTAAAATGCACATTTTTAGAGTTAGGTATGATTACGATACTTGTAGTTTTCCTGGACAAGTATTGTGATGCAAGGTGTGGAGAAATATGTATTATTCTTATTGTGCTTTGTACTGCATATTTAAAATGCAGAATGTATTTTGCAGAGAAAAAAGGGAAAAAGTATAAGACATCTAAGCTCTTAAATTTTTTATGTTTATGTGTGCCGTTTTTAGGTGCAGGAATAATGATTCTTTTGTCCAGATTTTATGATCCAAGTAAAGGCTGGATGGAAAAACTGAATAGTATTACGTCAACAAGACTTTTTTTGGGAAAGAAAACTTTTGATTTGTATGATGTGAAGTTGTGGGGACAGTATATTGAAATGCATGGAGACGGTGGAACGACAGATCCTGTCCCAGATTACTTTTTTATTGATTGTTCGTATTTAAATATACTAATGAGATTTGGATTTGCTGTTTTTGTGATAGTAATGTTGTTATTAAGTATTATGATTATTAAGAGCTTTAATAAACCGTATTTGATGGCGATGATAGTTGTAATATGTATACATTCGGTAATAGAGCAACATTTGTTTGAATTGCATTATAATATATTTTTAATGTTAGCATTTGCAAATTTTAATGTACAAGATAATAGGAAAAAGGCGTTTATAAAAAACAAGAATAATAACGGTCTAGAATGAATCAGGATATGGGATAAAAACATATCCTGATTTTTACATTTTGATGATTTTGTAGTTGTTGTCAATCTTGCATTTTCCCAATATTTATGCTTTACTATATTATGTATGTTTGTAAATACTAAGTAAAGGAAATGAAAGGAAAATGAAAAAACCAAAGATAAAGAGTATCGGATATGGATTCTATTGTATTCTAATGATCATAATATCGGTTCTTGGATTTATTCTTTATAATCTGGGAAACTGGGTATTAGACACGTGGGGGCTGTTGTCTATCGATGAAATTATTTTTCATCTGAAAGTACCGCTTGATGGGACAAACTCAGACGTAGTACTTGATGGGATCAATGCATGCGTACCATTGGCAGTATTAGTATTATTTTTATCTATTTTCCTGATTATAGGATTAAGGAATAAGCATGGAAAATGTATGATTGCGTTATTTCTTGTAGCTGTGATTGCCTGTGGAAGTGCAGGAAGGGCGGCTTATGAAGTATATGATGAATTGGATGTAAAAGAATATCTGGTAAGTCAGAAGAAAGAATCGCATTTTATTGAACAGAATTATGTGGATCCACGTACAACGAAGATTACATTTCCGGAACAAAAAAGAAATCTGATTTATATTTATCTGGAGTCAATGGAATCCACTTATGCGTCAAAAGAAGATGGCGGTGGAATGGATTTCAACTGTATTCCGGAATTGACGACTCTTGCAGAAGAAAATACTAATTTTTCCAATTCAGATAAATTGGGTGGTGGATATCCTGCGTATGGTGGAACCTGGACGATGGCAGGTATTTTTTCACAGACATCAGGAATACCGATCAAGAATTCCGAACAGACAGATGATGTAAATGCAACACTCGCAGAACAGTCTTCATTTTCTTCACAGGCAAGGAATCTTGAGGATATTCTTGCAGATGAAGGATATAACCAGTGCTTTATGATTGGCTCTGATGCGACTTTTGGGGGAAGAAGAGCATATTTTGAGAGTCATGGAAAAGGGAAAACAGAAATCTGTGACTATAATACAGCGAAAGAAAACGGACAGATACCAGAAGACTATTATGTGTGGTGGGGCTATGAGGATCAGAAGCTGTTCGCAAATGCACAGGAAAAACTGACAGAATTAAGTTCAAAGGATGAACCGTTTAATTTTACGATGCTGACGGTAGATACTCATTTTGAAGACGGATATGTATGTGAGCAGTGTCAGAATGAGTTTGAAGATAATCAGTATGCAAATGTAATGGCATGTTCGAGCAGGCAGGTAGATGCATTTGTAAAATGGATTCAACAACAGCCGTTTTATGAAAACACCACCATTGTAATAATCGGGGATCATTTGACGATGGATTCTGATTTTTGCAATGATGTCAGTGATGATTATGAACGCAGTGTATACAATGTATTTATCAATCTTCCAGAAGGTCTGGATACTTCGTTTGAAAAAACACATAACAGAGAGTTTGCAACACTGGATATGTTTCCAACTACTCTGGCAGCTATGGGTGTGAAAATTGAAGGGGACAGATTGGCACTAGGAGTGAATCTTTTTTCTGATGAACAGACACTTACCGAGCAATATGGAAGAAAAGGCCTTGATAAAGAGCTGATGAAAAAATCAAAATTCTATGATATGCTGATCAATGATGTGGATATTGATGTACTACAGAAAAAGCGAAAGGAAGAGGCCGAAAAACAGCAAGAGAAAAATGCAGATAATCAGGAAAATACAGACAATCAAGAGCAGCAGACGAATCAGCCAGATGCAGGTGTAGATACAAGTGGTATTGAAACGCCGGATGCATGGCAGGGGTATACGCAGGATAATTATCAGTATAATTATAATGACGGATCGAATGATTACTGGTATGACGGAGGAAATTCCTGGGACAATTCATGGAATGGAGGATATGATGATAATACTTATGTAGAACCAACTCCAACACCGGAACCGACTCCAGCTCCAACGCCGGAACCGACTCCAGTTCCAACGCCGGAACCGGATCCAGCGCCAAATCCGACACCAACACCAGATCCGGCACCGGATTCAACACCAACCCCGGATCCTGGTGGAGGCGCAGAAAGCGAAGCAGGCGGAACAACTGAAAATGCAAATTAGAGAAGAACTCCGGTTTATGCCGGGGTTTTTCTTCGGATAAATAAAGCAGAACGGAGTTGTCCGTAAATTGATACAATGGGAATTTCTACAAACAAGTAGACATTTCCCCATAAAAAGTGTAAGATAGAGTCTAAGAGTATTTATACTTACAATTAATATGGTTAGAAAGAGGAAAGTACATGAAGATGAAGTTTACGAAAAAAATAGCGACAATTCTTTTGTCTGTATGTCTGATCGTACCATGTTTTTCTGTGATGGCGCTAGCTGCAAATGGTGTGATATTCTTTTCTGATCTTGAGACAAGTGTCGGGGATGAATTTACGATCACAGGTACAGCAGTTGTCAGCGGAGATGTAATCGGAGACGCGACGATTCATATGACTTACGATCCTTCTTATATGCGATTTGAAGAGGGAGACGGAGTGAATGCAGACACGGATGGTAATCTGACATTTAAAGGTTCAGGTGACGGAAGTAGTGACCGGATTGAGTTTACAATGAAATTCCAGGCTCTCCAGGAAGGAAGTACAAGACTTGAACAGGGAGATGCGATGGTTACAGACAGCGCTGGATCAAGTGTGGCATGTGAAGAAGGATATGCGGATGTTACGATCGGAGCAGGAGATCCGAGCAAGATCAAGGATGTTGCGAGTGGAACAAGTGTCACGATTGATGGTCAGGAGTATACCTTATCTGGTGATTTCTCAGACAGCATGATTCCAGCTGGATTTACAGCAGGAGAGATTACTTATAATGATTCGACGTATAAAGGTGCTGTGCAGGAAAAGACAGGACTTCAGATGGCTTACCTGGTAGACGGTGACGGAAAAGGCGATTTCTGGATGTATGATTCATCTGACAGCAGCTTCTCACCGGCAGAACAGGTTGTGATTTCAGATACTTATTCTATCGTAATTTTTGATGCAGGCAGTAAAGTGTCTATGCCATCAAAGTATTCAAAAGGAAATCTGGAGATCAACGGCAAGACTTTTGAAATCTGGGATGAACCGGACCGCGATGGTTTCTATGTATTATATGCAGTAAATAATGACGGTGAAGAATCCCTCTATTTATATGACTCTGTAGAGCATACTTATCAGAGAATGGAGACTCCGAAGTCTGCGACTACACCGGATAAGAAGAGTGCAAGCAAGTTTGACGCAATTTTAGAAAAGATTTCCGATCATCTGATCTGGTTTGTAGCAGCGGCAGCAGTTATCGTTATTCTTCTGGTAATCTTCCTTCTTGTTTCCGTTGTGAAGTTACATAACCGCAACAGAGAGTTGGATGATCTGTATGATGAATATGAACTGGACGATGAGCCGCAACGTAATCCGGTAAAACCGATCCAGCCTGTTAAGGCAGAAAAGAAATCACAGTTCAAAAAGAGACAGGATGATGATTTCGAAGATGATTATGACGACTTCGATGATGATTTCGACGATGATGATTATTATGATGATGACTTTGACGATGATTATGATGACGAAGGAATAAGTGATGATACTCGCAGCGTTGATGAGTTTGATGATTATTTTGATGATGACGACTTTGATTCGTTCGATGATTATAATATCAAGAAAGAAAAGCGTAAAAAAGGTGATACTTTCGAAATGGATTTTATTGATCTGGATTAGGATTAAGGAGAAAGGCGGGGATGACGATTGTTATTCCCGCTTATTCTTTACAAAAAGTCCCATATTTGCTACAATGTAACGAAAAGAGTAAAATTTATTTTCGCAAAAAAGACTGGAGGATATAGATAAATGTGTGGAATCGTAGGATATGTTGGATCGCAGCAGGCGGCTCCGATCTTACTGGATGGACTGTCAAAGCTGGAGTATCGTGGATATGATTCAGCAGGACTTGCTGTTCGTAATGGAACAGAAGAGACAGAAGTTATCAAGGCGAAAGGCCGTTTGAAAGTACTGTTTGAGAAGACCAATGGTGGTGCAGCCGTTCCGGGAACCTGTGGAATCGGTCACACCAGATGGGCAACACACGGGGAACCGTCAGAGAACAATGCGCATCCGCATATGAGTGACGATGGCAATGTAGTTGCTGTACACAACGGTATTATTGAAAACTATCAGGAGTTAAAGAACAAGCTGCTCCGCAAAGGATATACATTCTACTCTGAGACGGATACAGAGGTTGCTGTTAAGCTGATCGATTATTATTATAAAAAGTATGAAGGAACACCGGTAGATGCGATCAACCATTCTCTGGTCCGTATTCGTGGATCTTATGCGCTTGCTGTGATGTTCAAGGATTATCCGGAAGAAATTTATGTGGCAAGAAAAGACAGTCCGATGATTCTTGGCGTAGGAGATGGAGAAAGTTTTATTGCATCAGATGTGCCGGCTATTTTGAAATATACAAGAAATGTATACTATATTGGCAACCTGGAGATGGCAAAGGTCAGCAAAGAGGAAATTACCTTCTACAATCTGGACGGAGAAGAGATCCAGAAAAAAATGAAAACTGTTGACTGGGATGCAGAAGCAGCTGAAAAAGCTGGTTTTGAGCATTTTATGATGAAAGAGATCCATGAGCAGCCAAGAGCGGTTAAGGATACTCTGAATTCTGTATTAAAAGACGGAAAGTTTGATCTGACAGATATCGGATTAGCGGAAGAGGATATCCGGAGAACAAGCCAGATTTACATTGTAGCATGTGGTTCTGCTTACCATGTAGGTATGGTGGCACAGTATGTGATCGAGGATCTGGTGAAGATTCCTGTTCGTGTGGAGCTGGCTTCTGAATTCCGTTACCGTAAGCCAATTCTGGATCCCAATGGTCTGGTGATCATTATCAGCCAGTCAGGAGAGACCGCAGACAGTCTTGCAGCGCTCCGTGAGACAAAAGCGCAGGGAATCCGTACACTTGGAATTGTCAATGTAGTCGGATCTTCTATTGCAAGAGAAGCGGATAGGGTATTCTATACTCTTGCAGGACCGGAGATCTCTGTGGCAACAACGAAAGCGTACAGTACACAGCTGATGGCTTCTTACATCCTTGCAATTGAGTTTGCCAAAGTAAAAAATACAATCACTGAAGAGCAGTATGACAATTATATTGCCGAATTACAGGCAATCCCGGAGAAGATCGAAAAGATTATTGAAGATAAAGAAAGAATCCAGTGGTTTGCAGCAAAGCAGGCAAACGCAAAGGACGCATTTTTTGTCGGACGTGGAATTGATTATGCAATCTGTATGGAAGGCAGCCTGAAGATGAAAGAGATCAGTTACGTTCATTCAGAGGCATATGCAGCGGGAGAACTCAAGCACGGAACCATTTCTCTGATAGAGGATGGAACGCTTGTGATCGGTGTGTTGACACAGCCGGAATTATATGAAAAGACGATCAGCAACATGGTAGAGTGCAAGAGCCGTGGTGCATATCTGATGGGACTTACAACTTATGGCAATTACAGCATTGAGGATACTGCTGATTTTGTGGTTTACATTCCGAAGACAGATGAGCATTTTGAGGCATCGCTTGCAGTGATTCCGCTGCAGCTGATGGGATATTATGTATCCGTTGCAAAGGGACTGGATGTAGATAAGCCGCGTAATCTGGCGAAATCTGTAACGGTTGAATAAAGTGATGCAGGAAGTTCCAGCGGAATTTCCTGTTGAATAAACGAGATGGACGACATAAAAATGTGCCGTTCATCTTTTTTTTCATATTTTATCACACTTTCATCACAATTATGGGCTAAACTCTTAACTATAGAAAAGGAAAAGAAAGGAGTCTTGAATGATGGACAATCAGTACAATTATTACAGATCAGATTCAGATGAAAATAGAGGAGCAGGCAATCAGCAGGGATTCGGAGCAGGACCACAGAAGGATCCGAAGACTTCAAAGCCGAAAAAAGGTTACATGAAAAAAGTAGCACTTGTTGTAGGAGCAGCCGTATTATTTGGGGCAGTCGGTGGTGTGACGATGCAGGGAACCAGTTATCTGACTGGTAAGCTGCTTGGAAAGAATACAAAGAGTACCGTAGGCACAACAAAGACTGTATCGAACGCAAAGCTTACAACATCTACCAGTACAGTGACATCTGATGTATCAGATATCGTTGAAAATACACTTCCGTCAATTGTTTCTATTACCAATATGAGCGTACAGGAAGTACAGAATTTCTTCGGAGGAATCAGCCAGCAGGAGAGTGAAAGCGCCGGATCCGGTATCATCATCAGCCAGAATGATTCAGAACTCCTGGTTGTTACCAATAACCATGTTGTAGAAGGAAGCGATACACTTACTGTTACATTTAATGATGGTAACAGCGTGGAAGCGCAGATTAAAGGAACAGACTCCGCAAGGGATCTTGCAGTCGTAGCCGTTCCGCTTGATAAAATTTCAGACGATACAATGAATGCGATTAAGGTTGCAACACTTGGAGATTCAGATTCTCTGAAGGTTGGAGAACCTGCTATTGCAATCGGTAATGCGCTTGGCTATGGGCAGTCTGTTACAACTGGTATCGTCAGTGCAACCGGACGAACAATTGATGGATTTGACGGAGAATACATCCAGACAGATGCAGCAATCAACCCTGGTAACAGTGGTGGAGCTCTTCTGAATGCAAATGGTGAGGTAATCGGTATCAACTCTGCAAAGATCAACAGCTCGGCAGTAGAGGGTATGGGATTTGCGATTCCGATTTCTGATGCAAGTGATGTTATCCAGAATCTGATGAATAAAGAGACAAGAAGCAAGGTTTCAGATGAAGAAAGAGGATATCTTGGAATCAAGGGATACGATGTATCTGAAGAAGGTGCACAGATGTACAATATGCCGACCGGTGTTTATGTCAAAGAAGTTATGAGTGGTGGCGGAGCTGAGAAAGCCGGTCTTACAAAAGGATCGATCATTACTGGTTTTGAGGGAAGTTCCATCAGTGGTATGAGCTCTCTTCAGGAACAACTTCAGTATTATAAAGCCGGAGAAGAGGTAACGCTTACCGTACAGATCCCGGATAAGAATGGTGAATATACAGAGAAAGATATCAAGGTTACACTTGGTAAAAATTCATAAAATGATGTGAACACGCCGTTTTATGGGAGTATGAGGTGTTCGAGGATTGCGGGAATTGCATAGCAATGGAGCAATCCGGTTATATCATAAAATACTAAAGAAAGATGCCGTCAGATCAGAAATGGTCTGGCGGCATTATTGATGTTGAGACCTATTTGAAATGGAAATGGACTTCAGACTATGTCGGATGCAAAAGTCAGAACCCTTTTTTTAAAATTACCATACAATAATATTGCAGATATAAGAAAGGGGAGCCAAAACGATGCAAAATTGCAGAAATAATAATCCATATATGAGACGTGCAAATTGTGGGTGTGGCAATAATAACAATAGCTGTAATAGTAATTCATGTATGGCGAACAATGATGGAAGAAATCCATCGATGGCAGTACCTGTTTACCGAGAACGATCTGGATGTAGCGACCGGGACGATGCGTTAGATGGAATGCCGATCGCAATGGCTTATGTGCCATGGCAGAGCTGGAGACACATATACGAAGCCGGAAAAGGATTCCACAGAGGAACCATATTCGAAGAGCTTGATCTTCCGTTTAAGGGGAAAGGAGGATGTAATGCATGAATGAAATGCCAAATTCCAAACCTTGTAGAAAAGATCTCCTGATGCAGATTGGTCATGCGAGCTTTGCGGTAGATGATGTGAAGCTTTATCTGGACACTCATCCTCGTGATCAGGAAGCAATGGACTATTTTTATGAATATAATAAAAAAAGGAACCAGTTGTTGAAAGAATATGCAAAATATTATGGACCACTCACAGTAGATACCGCTGTTCCTTCCTGCTCAGACAGATGGAACTGGATCAATGAGCCATGGCCATGGCAGGAAGGAGGGTGTTAGTTTATGTGGAATTATGAAAAACGTTTACAATATCCCGTAAAAATTACCCAGACCAATCCGAAGATGGCCCAGGTAATCATCAGTCAGTTCGGTGGACCGGATGGAGAATTAGCTGCGTCCATGCGTTATTTATCACAGAGGTACACCATGCCGTACAAAGAAGTGACAGGAATTTTAACCGATATTGGCACAGAGGAATCAGCACATACAAGATGGAAGTAAAAAAGATCAGCGAGAAATACGCGGAAAAACGTCTATGGAAAAAGAAGAATGCCGTTGGCCACGGGCGTTTTTCTCTGTTTTTGTAAAATCTATTCTTTCAATCACATTCTTCAAAGCTGTATTTTTATCTGCAGCATCAAAAGTATCCCATGCATTTAGAAGCTCCTGACATTTAGGGACAAATGTGGAGCGGTTCTTTTTCGACAAATCGAGACGCACGATATCAGCATTCACAGATTCAATTTTCTTATCAAAATCTTTTATTTTATCTTCCAGAGCAGTAGAACGCTCAAAGAAAATCTCTTTTGTATAAATCCCCTGCTCTAATAAATCGAATAAGGATCCCCGTTGCTTCAGAGTTGTCTCCTTTTCTTTTTCCAAATTCACAAGAATGGACCGGAGAGATTCTTGCTCGGAATCATCTGTACTTTCAAAATTGTTTACCTTGTAGTCAGCTATGTAGTTGCGGATCCATTCCAGGACAGCGTTTTCGAGTTCTTCAAGTTCAATAGCTACAGTGGCGCATCCGGCATATTGGCAAATAAGATAATCACGAGGCTGTTTGGCAGACATTTTTTTTCTCACCATGACGCGCCCGCAACAAGAACACCGGACAATTCCGGCGAACGGGTTCTGAATTCTACAGCTACGTTTTACCGGAGCGGTCATGGAAGAGTTTACAGAGTTCGCCCGGTAATAGAGATCTTCCGAGATACATCCAGGATGTTTTCCCTTTACTAAAATATAATCATCTGCCTTCGGACGGCTGGTTGCGATTTTTCCATTTACAATTGCTTTTTGTGATTTTCGATAATTCCAACGTAACATTCCTATATTTACAGGGTTTGAAATGATTGTTTTTACAGTAGCCGGATTAAAAGGCTTTCCACTACGAGAAACGATTCCCATGCCGGTTAATGCAGAACAGGTCTTCTGGAATCCGTATTTTTTATTCCCCATAAAATCATACATCAGTTTCAAAACCGGATTTTCTTTTTTGTCTGGTACGAGCGTAAAATGCTTGCAATCATCCGCTTTTACACGCCTCCAACCGTATGGAGCGATGTTGCCGACATAATATCCGTCTTTTACAGATCGAATACGCCCAGCCTGCATCCTACGTTTAATAGTGGCATATTCACGCCGGGACATAAAAAGAGAGAACTCGAAGTATTCATTGTCGTTCTCAATCGCTGGATTATAAGTCTTTCCTGGAGTAACGATCAGAGTGTTGGAGTAGAAGAAAGCTCTCTGAACACGTCCTTGATCAATAGTGTCACCTCTGGCAAGACGTTCCACTTCCATAACAAGGACACCTTCCCAGATATCGGATTCAACTTCAGATAAAAGGCGGACCATTTCCGGTCTAGCATCGATGCTATCTCCGGATACGACTTCTCTGTAAATAGCTCCGATCGGAAGGTTTCTGGCACGTGCAAGTTCAAGAAGAGTTTCCTCATGACGTTTCAAAACATCAATTCCGAGTGCTTCAAGGTCGGAATCTTTTCTGGATTTTCTTAAATAAATTACATACATAATGTATCAGCTCCTTTGTATTTTATGAAAAAAAGGGTATAAAAATAACAGCCTGAGAACTTTTGTTCTCTTGCGTGGCTGCTCCGGAGATGATACAATATTGATTGGAAAAATGATGTATCTCTTCGGAGTACTGAGAGAAACATATTGGCGTATGTTTCGTCCTATGACCGTTCCTGTTGGCGCAGGAGCGGTTCTTATTTAATAATTAGATAAATAACCTTTATCTTTTAGTTCGAAAATCTTTTTGTGTAAAGAAACTGTCGTTTTATAACTTCTAGCCATAAGAAAAAATGGAAGACTAAATATAATAAAAATCACTCCACCAGCTAAAGAAATTGATAAACCAATCAGCCCAAAAAGAAGTAAAGGAATGGCAAAAACAAGAGAAAGAATACTGCATACGCTATAAAGTTTAATTTTCTCAGGTTTACCATTCGGTTTTATAATTGCTTCTCGATCTTGATCAAGGACAAAACCAATCTGGATAAGAGAAGAGTATTTCTTCTTTTCTTGTGGTGTCAATATTTTTTCTAATTCAGGATCCATAGAAACTACTGATCCAATCTGTTCATTGACGTGGGCATGAGTGCGTGAAACATTATGCGAATCAGAAGATGATAACCCTTTATAGATGTCATTCACACCAAAAGTTGTTTTATTGTAGACTTTATTATACGCAGCCTTTTTCGGATTTTTAATCCATCCGGATCCTTTCTTCCCATATCCGGGAATAACAGCTTTTTTAACGGCTCTTTTAGCTTTTCCTGTTGTTCGCGCCTTAATGCTTTTCTTGACACTGGGTTTTCTCATTCCTACTTTCATTTTTGATATCCTTTCTGTTGCTATCATGTAAACATTGCAAGGTACAGCAAATCGTATGAATATCATCATCCGTCAGTTCATCGAAATTATCAAGTTGCGATTGAATAGAACTGATCAGAGAATCTTTTGCATTACAGCTTTGTTTGTCGGAGGAGCGCTGAAAAAATACAGCTGTAATTGTGCTGGTTAATGAACCGATCAATCCAATTCCAACAATCATCAAGAGCGATGCAATCACACGCCCAGGGAGGGTGATTGGTGAGATATCTCCATATCCAACAGTGGTAGCTGTTACAAAACTCCACCATAATCCGTCAGAGAAACTCATTCCTTCGGCGTAATGGATGGCAACTCCTCCGGTAATGATGCACGATACTGTAACCAGGACCATATACTTGAAGCCGTTTACATCGAAGAAAAATTTAATTCGTTTATAAAATCTAACAAAATAAGCGGATATTCTTGCAAATTTAAGAAGTCTGAGGAACTTAAAGATTTTAAATACCCGGAAGACTTTGAAAAGCGATGTAAAAGGAATGATAGCTACTAAATCTAAAATATTATTTTTAAAGAAGTCTTTTTTCTTATCTGCTGATAAAAATCGTATTCCATAATCAATTATAAAAATAATGTTTATGATAAAATCGATACGGTATTGAAATACTGTAAGACCGGTACTTATATCGCGAAAGGATAAGAATACAGCAACCAGTGCAAGAGCGGCAAAAAACACTTCATAGAAAAAAGATATTCGCTCTTTGTTCTTCAATGGTAAAAATCCCCCTACATTTACATGCATAAATTTTAATTATAGTTTAGATAATAATCCTATGGAAATTTTACTATCTAAAATCATGCACAAAAGAAATCTAACGGTACGTCAAGTAGAACAGATGACCAAAGTCCCCAAATCCACCATAAATGATATTATGAATGGAAAATCACCACGGCTGGACACATTGGAGCAGTTGGCAGCAGGACTGAAAGTCAAAATATCTGACCTATATGACTCTCCGTACAAATAAGTGTCCGAGATCTCGGACAAATTTAAAAATCGCGTTACTTCTCCAGTTTTGGATTGTTAATATAGTAAGAAACAATATAAACAAGAACAAATGTTCGTGAAACTCTTGAAAATATTTAATTCAAGATGTAATATAATTACAAACATACGTTCGGAAACGCCGAGACTGGAGGGGTATGAAAATGAGTAATGAAGAGTACAAAGAATACATAATTGAAATGATCCAGAAAATCAACAATCCAGAACATCTCAAACGTATATTCAATTATGTACATAAGTTTTTTATCAGGAGAACGGGCAGATAAGCCCGTTTTTATTATGTAAAAATACTCTTCAAATATTCTTTTAATACCTGTCTTTGATCAGCTGAAAGTTCCAGATACTTTTCAATAATTTTCTTATCAATATCATCCAGATTATAATCTTCAGCAATCTCATCGACCACACTTTCAGGAGTGCCAGTGAACATGTCACCTTTTCCTTCGGTAAGCCAGAAATAATTTACACGAAATTCTCTGCAAATGGATTTAGCAGTTTGTTCTGTTAAATTGCGCTCATTTTTTTCTAATTTAGAAATTGCTGTGTTGGAAACACCGATACGGCGACCAAATTCTTCTTGACTCATGCCGAGATCCTTACGCAACTGACGTAACCGTTCGCTTGTAGACATTCGAAGTCCTCCTTTCTATGTGATTCTGTAATCAGAATACACCTAAAAATCCCCTCTGTCAACATAAATGCAAAAAATATATTGACAAACTAGACAATGGGGAATATTATATAGACACAGGGGAGAGACGGTTAGACAGAAAGAGGTGAGGATAAATGACAAATGCAAATTTATATGCAGACACAGTAGAAAAGAAAAAAGATGATGCAAAAGAGTTGGTTGCCATTCTGAATAAGATTCCGGAAGAAAAGAAAGGAGAAGTCATTGGAATCGTAAAAGGATATGCGCTTTGTGCGGAGAATCAGAGAGTGAGGTGAGGAAAGGTGGATATTTACGAAGAAATTTCATTATTTGCCAAAAGGCAGAGGGATGAAGTCAGCAAAGAAAAGAAAAAAGGAGAAGACAGGTGTACATTGATCCTGATTCGGTTATAGGAAAAGAAATCATGTATCAAACAGCATTACTGCATGAGATTCTGCATGAGATCAGAGAAGGCAAAACATTGGAGGCACCCAGTAAACGGAAGTGCAGGAAAATCAGAGAGCGAGGTGATGGGATGGAATGTCCAAGATGTGGAAGTAAGCAAATTAACGGAAATGCAAATTTCTGTGTAAAATGTGGAGCAAAATTAAGACCTGTGTGCAAGTGTTGGGTATTAAAAAAGGACAACTATACATGCGGTGAAGATAGTTGTCCAGGGTATAGGATGTTGGTTAAACTCGCTAAACAAAAAAATTAAGGATAAATTACTTTCTTTGCAGATTCAGTAATGCAATCAACGAGGAGCTGATACAAAGAATCTTTAAGGATTTGTCCAGCTTTTCCTATAGCAGATCGGTACTTTGCGGTTGCAATAGGAGTTTCGGGTGTTTCAACAAGCAAATTAGGAATAGCATTTTTAATTATCGATTTCGTATCTGAATCGAGATCTTCATCAAGTGATAGAAGTTCGATAGCACTATCCAAGATTTTTTGTGTCCACGGATACGGTTTTCCACAATGATAGCAATAGAAAGGTTTTTGATCCAACGGTTCGGGTACGAACAGAATATCATACTCGTAATAACTACCATGAATAGGTTTTCCGCAAGAAGGACATTTGTCAAAAGCTTTTGAACCGCATTGAGGGCAAAAGGAATAAGAGAATTTTTCAATATCGCTAGTTATTATATGCCCGTTTTCGCAGATTTGAACTGTAAGAAAGTTTCCCATGTGTAACGCATTCTCCCCTTCTTTATTACTTGGCACGGTAATGCCTGTAGTTAAAGTATAGGAGAATCTGATGAAAAGGCAACAGGAAAGAAAGAGGCGATGAAATGCAGGAATTGTTGAAAATTAGTTATGAAGCAGAAAATCCGACTGTTTCAGCAAGAGAGTTGCATGATCAGCTGAATATCGGGACCAAGTTCACAACATGGTTTCAGAGAATGACAGAATATGGATTTTCTGAAAATACAGACTACAAAACTTGCTACCCAAATTTGGGAAGCGAAAACCACGGTGGACAGAACATGGTTGACTATCAGATATCTGTGGATATGGCAAAAGAGATTTGTATGATCCAGCGATCACCGGAAGGAAAGCGGATCCGCCAGTACTTTATAGATCTGGAGAAAGCATGGAACACACCGGAACAGATATTTGCCAGGGCATTAAAGATGGCAGAAAAGACTATCGAAGAACTGAAGCACAATAATGCAGCCCTTCTGGAAGATAATTTCCGGATGAAACCGAAAGAAGTATTTGCGGATGCGGTAGCAACAAGCCAGAGCACAATCCTGATTGCGGATCTCGCAAAGCTCCTGAAGCAGAATGGCGTGGATACCGGTCCGAAGAGACTCTTTGAGTGGCTGCGTGCGAATGGTTATCTGATCCGGAGGAAAGGAACAGACTACAATATGCCAACGCAGAAGTCAATGGAGCTACAGCTGTTCCAGGTAAAAGAGTCTACGGTAAATAATCCGGATGGATCCGTGAGAATCAATAAAACTACAAAGGTTACAGGCAAAGGTCAGCAATATTTTATCAATAAGTTTTTAAAAGAGTAGGCGAGGACAAAGTAAGAAGGACAATCTGGACAGCATAGCATAAAAAGAGGTGATGATAGATGATTGTTGAAACCATGCAGATCGGAAACGCAACCATACGGGTGCATGATGATTGTTTTAAAAAGACGAAAGAGGAAATGCAGCAATGTGCAGATGGATTTTTCAGAGTTCTGATCGAAGCTGCAGAGAGAAAAAAGGAGAAAACCGCGTAAGCGGTACCAGTTGGACAAGCAAAGGAGGGATGAAAAATGTTTTATAAGATCGCAAAGACACTCAGCGTAACGGCAAGTATTATCGGAATCTTGATGATGGCTGGTGCGTGCTCGGTGAAAAGTCAGGAGCTGTTTTATTTATATGCAGCACTTGGATTCACAACGTTTTCTACAGGAGCATTTGCACTGGAATATTTCCGGATACGGGAATGGCAGTACCGGAAAAGGAAAATAAGGGAGGCGAGGGAGCATGCCAGAAGAGAAGCAGCGTAAAAGGCGGATCAGAGTGGAGAAGCTGGATGAATGGATTGAGACTCTGAAATCAATAGAAAGAGTCAATCGTGAATCCGAATATTTCAAACAGAGTGCGATCCCATATTTAGAACAATATGTAGACAGCCTGAAAGAAGCAGGCAGAAAAACAGTAGTATTGGAGGACAAGCAGTGAAAACAGTAAAAGTAACACCGGATAACATCATTTCGATAATCGATGTGGATTTTGACGATTTCCACGATCTGCAGAAAGCAGTCGGCGGGCATTTTGAAACTGTAAGCACAAAAACCCTATATGAGACGTTTAAAATGCCAATGATCATGCTGGTGGATGAAGACGGAATAATGAAACAGAAAGAAGTAAATCGTCTGGGAAGCTATTTCTACGATGCAGACAGGCACGGATGGCCAATCTTAGGAGATGTTGTATTTGCGATCACAGCCGGAGAGGATATCGAGGCACCATCAGATGCAGAAGCCTTAAAGATATTCCTGAAAATGAATTTTTCATATTTAAAAGAAGAATAAAAAACGCTTGCGAAAAGAAATATCGCAAGCGCCGCAACCATAAAGGTACACGAATAATCTAAGCACTTATAGTGTACCTTTTAGCGGCTGGAAAGTCAAGTATTTACAGGGCGACTGCCCTTTTTAATAACTTGATAAGACTATTAAAGTTATGAGGACACGCTATGAGAATCAGACGAGTGACATACGATTTGGGAAATGTAATAGAGAGACAGGAATATCTGGATGGAAGATATGGAGCACCGGGAGAGAAGAGAGCCAAAAAGAAGAAAGCCACACCGGAGGAAGTGGAGCAGGTCAACCAGTGGACCAGGGAGAGGAAAGCCAGACACAGACTCCGGATGTATTTTAAGGTCAATGACTATTTTTTCACCTTGACATATCCGAAAGAAGAACGTCCGCTGGACATGAAGCAGGCAAAGCAGGATTTTAAAGAGTTTTACCTGTTCTGTAAGAAGGAATACAAGAAAAGAGGACAGGAGCTCCGCTGGATCCGCAATATTGAATGTACCCCGTCCGGTAACTGGCACATCCATGTGGTTCTGAATCGAATCCCGGATACAGATCTGATCATAGCTGCAGCCTGGAAACACGGAAAGGTTCGTAATAAGCAGCTACTCTACGAAAAAGGCGAGTTCCGGAAGCTGGCGCAGTATGTCACCAAAAATGAGAAAACTCAGAAAAAATATGTGGATGAGGGCGTACTGGATCATGAGATTGCAGAAGCTAATTTTTCTACGTCTCGGAACATGCCGCTTCCAGAACCCAAAACAAAGATTTTATACCGGTGGCCGAAAGAACCGAAACCGCCAAAGGGATATTACATAGTAAAGGATTCTTTTTACGAAGGGATCAACAAAGCAACCGGATTCCCGTACAGACACTACGAAATGATCCGGATAAGGAGAGAAGATGAAGATAGAACTATACACAGAGGTAAACTTCCGGGGACCAACCGCAAAAAACGGAAAGTGTATCGCTCTGGTGGAGTGCGAGACTAAGAAAGGGCCGGCAGTGAAAGCACAGATCGAGACCGAACAGAACACGACCTACCACAGAATGAGCATGATCGCTATCCTTGCTGGTCTGAGAATGCTCCGACCGTGTGAAGTAACCGTCTACACGCCGGATCAGTTCCTGGTCACCACCATAAACGAAGGAAATATGGACAAATGGAAACGGGAAGAGTGGCGCAGACCACATGGAAAAGAGATTAAGAACAAAGAACTCTGGCAGGAACTGTATGAGCAGACGCAAAAACACCGTGTAACCCTTGAATTTTCCGAGTCTACACGGTATTCCGATAGACTACAGTCCAAAATGAGATAAAAACAGGAGAAAACCTTGAAAACACCGAGAAAGAGAGGAATTTGAAATGACAACCAGTGGAATCACGAATATCAATGCGAAATTGATCCATCAGCATCCGGATAACCCACGAAAAGACCTGGGTGATCTGACGGAGCTGAGTGAGTCAATCAAGAAGAAAGGAATTATGCAGAACCTTACGGTCGTTCCGGGGCACTGGGATGAAAACCGGGCGCACCACGATGAAGGATACACGCTGATCATCGGGCACCGCCGGTTCGCTGCCGGAAAAATGGCAGGCGTAACTATGTATCCATGCCGGATCGTAGAGGACATGAGCTACAAAGACCAGGTCGGAACCATGCTGGAAGAGAATATGCAGCGCATCGATCTGACGGTCCTGGAACAGGCGGAAGGCTTCCAGATGATGCTTAACCTTGGAGATACGGAAGAACAGATTGCGGAAAAGACCGGATTCTCCAGGACAACCGTCCACCGGAGGTTGGAGATCGCGAAGCTTGACCGGGATCTGGTGAAGGAAAAGACGGATGAGAACGGGGCATATCAGCTAAATCTAAAAGACCTTGCCCAACTGTCGAGAATCGAGGATGTTGAAACCAGAAACCAAATCTTAAAAAATGCAGCGGACTCCAGGCAGATCCAGTGGAAAGTAGAAGCAGAGATTAAAAACAGGGAGAGGGAGAAGAATAAAAAGATTATTGTCGAACTCTTGGAGGCAGCAGGAATCAAGAAAGCTACAAAGGAGATAGAGAGAAAACGTTATACAGAAGAGGTGAAAGATAAAAAGAGCATTCCACTGGATAAAGAGCCACCAGAAGAACTTAATATCCATGGGACAAATCTTTTTTGGCTGGAAAGTTGGGATGGAATTTGCGTAGTAGAAAAACTACCAAGAAAACCAAAAGAAGAAACGGAATGGGACAAACAGCAGAAAAAGAATAAGGAACTGGAAGCCCTGCAGAAAAAATGGATGCCAGAAGACAATCGTTTATCAGGATGATCATAATCGGGAAAATTGAATTGCTGAAAGGCGAAGAACGTCAGAAAGTGATTGAAAAGATGATCAGAACTCTGACAGAAGTCGGAGGATGGATAAATGAAAGGAGATTTAGTGAGGTTTACACAGGGAAAGAGTGGTACGGTATGCCGGAAGAAGAACGAAACGAGATCAGAGAAAGAATACGGCAGGAAGACATCCAGATACTGCTTTTGACTGTACTCAACGGTACGATGGATAGCACAAGAAGTTTAGTAAACTATGACGGTGGATTTGATGCGAAACGAGGGCGTGAATGTCAGAAATGTTTCAAAATTCTGATGCGCTACGGATGGAGTTACGAAAGAGAAGAGGCAGATCTGGTTTACGGCAACCATGAGCTATACAAAAAGGAGTCCTAAGATGGAGCAGTTAAGTGTAGAAGACTGGAAACCGGATGCCTGCCCGAAAAATATAACCGTAGAAGAATATCTGGTCACATTTCCAAAAATCAAATTAACCCGCCGGGAATATCTCCAGACAATTCCCTTGTATCATGCGGCTCTGTACCTTGCAGAGACAACCCAAAAAGTACACAGTTCACAGGAATGGTATCTGTATTTAAACGAAAAAGTAGATCAAAACGGGGAGGTGTTATCTGGTGAATATGATGTTTCCGAAACCAACCAAGAAGAAACGTAAGAAGCACAAAAAAAGCATTATGCAGCCAAAAGGCGATCGTCGGTGCTATCTGTGTATGTTACTGGATGGAGATTTTACATACAAGCCATATCTGGAAGAGCATCATGTTTTGTTTGGTAACACCCATGCATTTGCAGAGGCGGAAGGGTTAAAAGTAAATCTCTGCCTGGAACATCACCGAAACGGACCGGCAGCAGTCCATAACAATGCCAAGAACGCACGGATCCTGATGGCGAAAGCCCAGGAGGTTTACGAAAGAACCCATGCAAGGGAAGAATGGATGAAAAACGCCGGAAAGAATTATTTATAGGCACCACAGGAAGTTAATATATCACAATTTCGCAGAGTGCATGGCTGCCCGGTGCGGCAGCCAGAAAGGAGCGATATGAAGAAAGAGCTGTTTGAGCTTAAAAGAAACATGAGGATAGAATTATGCAACATCACTAAGATAACAGGATATATCGTAGACAATAACAGGGACTGTCAGTTGGAGTTTACAAAGACATTTTTAAATATTCCGGAAACAGAGCAGTTCAAATATTTGGATATTTTCGGAAAGGTCTTATCTGGAAAGCCGGGAAAAAATATGTTCCAGTTGGATTTTCTGGACAAAGAAAGAGCCAGATATTTAAATGCCATTGCAAATACAGAGCTGAAGGACGATGAAGTGCGTCAGATCTTCTTGGAAGAAATTGCAGAGTCCATAGATGTATCGAACAAAACATACACCTTAATCCTGATCGCCAGCGGAATCTATGATATCCCGAAGATTGCCACAGATGGAACTGATCTGTATGAAAGCGAAGAGGTTTACCGGTATATGATTGGTTGCTTATGTCCGGTAGGATTATCGGCAGCAGGATTATCCTATGCACCGGAGCTGGCAGACGTTCAGGAACGGACAAGGGACTGGGTGGTAAGCATGCCGACGCAGGGATTTTTATATCCAGCATTCACAGACCGTCACAGTGATCTGGATCACGTCTGGTACTATAGCAAACGTCCGAACGATCCGGACAAAGGATTGATCACACAGACCTTATGGTGTAAATTACCGTCTACGCCGGAAGAACAGAAAATAGCATTTAGGGAAAGCTTAAATGCAGTGAACGGAAAAGTGAGCCTGGAACAGGCGAAAGATCTGTATCATTCACTTGGAAGAATCAAGGATATTAAATCGGATTCAGAAGATAGAAGGCTGAAAGCAAGCGAGATAGAGAATGTCTTGAAAAACATTGGGATTGATCCGGAGGCGGCAGCAGAAAGTGCCAAAGGCTGCAATATTGCCGAGATTGACACAGAGAACACCGTAAATACGAAGCGATTTGAAATCGGACTTCCGGATGCGCATGTGACCGTAAATGCTGATCGGACGGATCTGGTATCAACCAGAGTGATTGATGGTGAAGAATACATCCTGATCAAAGCAGACGGCGGTATCTGTGCAAATGGAATCATTTTAGAGAACCGGGAGAATGAGAAAGATGAAGAGGAAGATGACTAAACCCGGCAATATGCGGGCGTTCATCTATCCAGTAACGAAGAAAATGCGCAAAGTAAGACGGAAAGGAACAAAAAAATGAAAGTTGGAGATAAAGTACAGTTAAGGCGCAGGATCTCCCAGAAGGGAGGTAAAAGCAGACTTGCCACGGAAAAGGTCACAATCCTTGGAATCTATCCGCACCATGTGCAGGTCAGGAATCAGAAAGGGATTGTGAGGAGCTATATAAACTGGGAGTGGCAGCAGTTGACAAGTAAAGAAGGAATGGAAGGCGCGGAATCGTGGCGCAGGAAGGGGTAACAATGGATAGATTGACAGAATGGATTGGCGAAGGAGAAGACCGACACGCTATACCAAGAATGGATTTGAGAAAAAACGGACATCAGGCGTGCTGTAATAGGCTGGCAAAATATGAGGATTTAGAAGAGACTGGAATGATCTTGAAATGGATTCCGGTGAAATGGCATGTGATATTGGATGCCGAACGGGAAGAGGAAGGAATACCGGATGATATAGTCTACTATCTGGACTGCCCGATGCCGGAAGATGGTGAAGAAATAATAGTAACAGACGGAAAAAGGGTATGGACCGATGAGAACTGCATAGATATTGTAGGACATTGTTTGGAAAGTGGAAACGATTGGAAAGATATAAAAGCTTGGATGCCGCTTCCAAAACCATACAAGAAAGGCGGCAACAATGACTGAAAAAGAAGTATGCCTGATGTGTGAAAACTATTCAGAAGATACGAAATGTGATCAGAAAGATAGCTGCAAACTCATGGCAGTATTAAAAGAAAACCGGGCACTAAAGAAAAAAGTAAGCCAGTTGAAACGCCAATT
>NZ_JAQEUJ010000015.1:0-83921 GCF_027695515.1 Coprococcus sp. LG101-27 | reverse complement strand
ATTTATTATTTTTTATTGTCCTCTTGACGGGGAGCATACCACTGCATCACCCCTACAGTTCTGGCGGCTCATTTTATTATAAATAACCTCTCTTATTTCTATCAAACAATAGTGTTTGTATCCGCTTCAATGCCATGAGCATTTGCTCCGGGAATGTCTTAGTTAAACTTGAAAGAATTAGATTTTCATTCTCATTACACAAATATTATTAGATAACCAATTCAGAAATATCAATGCTCGTTTTATAGTTTTGTTTTACTCCGCCAGGAGAAGTAATAAAAATCGTAGCATATTCCCCATTTTCATAAAGGGTAATTTCTTTTATATCTTTTTCTTCATCTTGGTTCGTAGTATCGCAATAAAATTTTATGGTATATTTAGGGTTCATACCTATGCTTTTTTCTGTCTCTTTCCATGATTTTATATTTAAAGCAGAAATAACCTTGTCTATATTATGCTTATCATCATACTTTACCAGCAATTCCTTATTTGCGGCATCATATATCTCTATAACTTTTACACCTTTTACATAATTGTCCATTCTCTGCCTTTTTCCGCCCCGCCAGATACCTGTGCCGGTATTTCAGCTCTGCATACTCTGTGATCCGTTTCATGTAGACTGCATCATAAGCTCCGCCTACAGCACCAACCACCGGAATTCCCTGTAAGAACTTCATATACAGAAGCTCTTTTGACAAAGCTCCCGCCGTTTGTTCGATCTGCTCCTTATCCTGATACTCTTCCGGCAGTATTCCGTTTCTGATAAATTCATTTACTTTCCCGTCAATCTCACAAAGTGTATCCCCATAGGATACTGCTCCCCGGATCAATAATAAGATAAAATATTTTTCTTCCCTGCTTTCATAGCTGTATCCATACTGCAGAGCAGTCTCATAAATATTCTTTAAAATCATCCCTGTAAATACCGGAATATCCGGCAGACCGATTCCCAATACGCCCATCCCGATTCCAGACACACCGGATAGCAGTAAATTCTTTGTTCCCGTATCTCTTGCCTTTTTAGAAAAAGAGCGGAGGGATTTGGAATTCTGCTTTACATCCGCCATATACTGCCGCACCTGATAATCCTGCTCCAGTTTTGTCCGCTGATACGTCTTTTCAATAACCCCGGTTCCTTTCTCGAAAATCAGAGCAAATGCCTTCGCAAAAGCGGTATCCAATGTTTTCTGAAGTTTCGGCGGTATCTTTTCCTCCAGTTTCTGATTCAGAATGCTCTCCCTTTTCTCTGAACGCTTCTGAAGGAATCTCTGCTCCTGTACTTCCAGCTTTTCCCACTCCTTCTGAAGCGGTGTCCTTTTATCAAATAATCGCATCTTAATACACCTCCGCACCAAACGGCATCAATGCCAGTTTCGCCAGTTTAAACTGCTGTAAACCAAACGGGATTCCGATAATCGTCACACATAAAGCTGTACCCAACGCCAGATGCTCCAGTGCAAGAGGCAGACCGGATACAATCAGCCAGATGATATTCAAAAGGAACGAACCAGCTCCGCCACCATACTGCACCTCTTTTCCAAAGGGGAAAAAACTAAGCGCCGCAAATTTAAAACACTGCATCCCCACCGGAATCCCCACAACGGTAATACACCAGAGACAACCTGCCAGACACCAGCTCAGCCCACTGACTGCGCCGCCAAACACAAACCACAACACATTTCCCAGGCATCCCATATGCTACACCTCCCCATTCATCCGATTTTTCACATCAGCAAGTATCTTTTCTATCCGGTTGATGGCATCATCCACCTGTTCTCTTGCATCTGCAATCTTGCTCTGCACCATATAATCTGCCACCAGCCCGTCCAGAAAGAAATCCGCAAAGGAAAGGAAGCTGCCGATTTCCATGCGCAGATCCAAGGAAACCTGCACATCTCTTAATTCTCTCTGAAAACGCTGAATATCGCTTTTCGCCTGTTCCATCAACGCAGCTGCGTCATTCATTTTAGAATGCTTCACAAAGTCACTGATAAAGCCTCCTCCAAGCATATCAAAAATGCCCCAGTTTCTCGCACTTCCCAACTTATCCCTTGCTGCGTAAAGGCTCTGAAGCGCCCGCTCCCCTGCCTGTACTGCTTCCTGCATTTCCCGTTTCATCATTTCGTTACTCATCGTTTATCCTCTCTTTCTTTTTAGCAGACTATTGCGGCAGATTTTCTATATTTCATAATAAAAAAAGACTCCTATCATGACCTCTGCCACAATAAAAGTCTTGCTATCTCATTTGCTACGGGTATCTCTCGATACCGGTTGTCGGTTACAAAACCACCTCTTTCAAGGCGTTCAGCTACTCCCTTTTTTGCTTGAGATGAATATAACATATTGGAAATAATTTGTCAAATCATGCATTTTTCTTTTCCAACCGTTCCGCTTCTCTGGCAAATACATGCGAGATATCAAACAGTTCCGGTACATCTGATATGGTACACACATTCACACAATAATTGAGCCATGGAAATTCTTTTGTCATCTGATAAATAACTGCCATGGCTTTTGCTTCTGACATTGCTTCCACCGAATGATATCCCGATCCCTGAATATGCTCAAATCCGTTTGCTTCAAAAAAGTCCCTTACATCCGCATATGCATTATGCCAGTCACCTTTCGGATAATATTCCTTTAGTGCTTGTGTATTCAGGTCAAAATTGATGCCTTTCCTCTGTAAGCTGTCCATCTGTTAGTTCCTTATAAAGTCTGTAATCAGGTTCTCCTTTTCTGTTCCGTTATACCAGAAACACTCTAACAAATTCTCTGCAATTCCTACGGAGTTTTTCAACTGAAAGATTGCTGCCCAGAATCTTCCATAGTCCTGCTTGCGTCCCCGGTCAAGATAAATCCTGCTTCCAAGGGCTTTGACTGCACAGCTTAAATCCTCCTGCTCAAAAATCTGATCTGCCTGTTCACACATCTGATTTACCGTTTCCGGAGCGAGCTTGCTTGTATCAAATTTAAGTTCTACTTTATACATTATACTCATCCTTTCATACAACAAATGACTGAGTGACTCTTCTCTTTCTACTGTAATTCTACCATGAAACCTATATAAAGTCATTCCCCATTTTCACTTGCTTTAATATAAATTTTTCCTTTTATTTTGGAAACACAATCTCCACACAGAACTCATTCCCTTCTATCCGGGCGCTGATTTTCCCATCCATACGAAGTACCAGCTCTTTCGCAATTGATAAGCCGAGACCGCTGGAAGTCTTACTGCGTGCTTCATCCGCTTTATAAAACCGTTCAAACACCTGATCTACATTTATTTTTTCCACATGACATACTTGATTTTTTATCTGTATCCGGATGTTGTTTTCAACTTCTTCCAGTGAAATACTGATTTTCTTCTCCCCGTGATCCAGTCCGTTTTTTATGATATTCTGAAAAATTCTCTGGATTCCCTGTTCATTTCCGTTCATAAACAGCAGTTTATCTGTAATCTGTATCTCCGGTTCAATTCCTCTGCCCGTCCATTCATCGTAGTAGGAAAATATGGTATCTTTCAAAATCTTGTTGATACAGCAGGATGACATTTCCAGATGAAAAGAATCGTTTTTAAGTTTTGTAAAAGTAAATAATTCTTCCAGCATTTCTTTCAGGCTGCCGATTCTCTCCTGTATGATCTTCATATACCGTCTCTGCTCTTCCTGGTCTTCACAGGTTTCCATTAACTGAAAATATCCGTCAAGGGATGTCAAAGGAGTACGGATATCATGTGAGAGATTTGTATATGTATCCGAAATCATCTCCTCTTTCTTCAAGTATTCCTTCTTTTCCCTTCGCTTCAGTTCCAGCCATTCGTTTAAAACATCTGCCAACTCACCAATGCCTCCAAAATCCATTTCTCTGGTAATCAGCATGTTGCTGTCGTGCTTCATCAGAAACGACAACTGGCGGCAGATGTCTTTCACCTGCCGCTGGTATTTCCAAAATAACATTCCTTGTACCAGTATCACTGCTATCAATAGCACGAACCCTAGTTTTATCATTTAGATATCTCTCTTTCTGAATACCCATGCTGTCAGTAATGTAACCACGATTCCGAACGCCGCCGCAATCACAACTGCCGTCAGGCATTCCTTATTGGTCGGTGACATGGATAAAAGTGCAATCTTTCCTGTCACTGTATATTTCAAAATCTGGAAATTCTCCACACCTGCCTTCTGGATCAAATGATTGATCACTCCGTATAAGACAATCATGGTATTCATGCACAGGCAGATAACAATCGTCATGCTGAACACGTTGCTGTTCAAAACCACCGCAATCGCCATACTGATTAGTACCAGTGCATAATGAAGCAAAATCTGAATACCAAAGTATCTCAGCAACTCGCTTCCATTCCCCCACTCCAGATATCCGAAGTACATCTGCTGTGCAATAATCTGAATGATGAAATAAAGCAGCATGGTAACAGTCGTATACACAAACAACACGGAAGCTTTGGAAAAGATCAGGTTTCTCCGGCTCCTTACCTGCCCGCCGATATTTTTAATATAACCGCTTCCTATATCTGCACTGGAAAACAGCACTGTAAAAATCACCAGAAACAACGCCACAAACTTCGCCTGCAGGTTTGCATATACCTGATCAAAGACCGTTACTTTTTCTCCCGGCTGTGTCGGCAGGAATACGGACATTCCCATATTGATGGTTTCTGGTTTCACTGTTTCTGCAATGCTTTCTGTCTGCTGTTGTTCCGCTTCCTTGTTCATCGTATCAATATCCAGTTTCGACATGGATGTGGAGAAGAATATAGCTGCCGCCATCACAATCCATACCACATACATACTTTTTGTCCGGGCCATCCGGTACAGATCCATTTTTATCATATTAAGCATTTTGATTCCCTCCTGTCAGATTCAAGAAATAGGTTTCCAGTTCTTCACTGGTAATGGAAATTCCATTGACCAAAATTCCTGCTTTTGCCAGTTCCATATTGACATTGGCGCTTTCATTCAATCGTTCAAATATATGGATATGGCTCTTATCTGTAACCTGATAGTTGGTAAATCCCATTCTGTCCAGAATCGGGACTGCCTGCTCCGGATGGATTAACTCTATTTCAATCCGTTCACTGCAGCGTTTCATCAGTTCTTCGCTTGTCAGCTCCTGCAGAAGACTTCCATTATGGATAATTCCATAATCCGTTGCAATCTTAGATAATTCCTCTAAAATATGACTGGATATCAAAATCGTCATATTCCGTTCATCTCGCAGTCTCTGTATGGTATCACGCACCTCTGCAATTCCCTGGGGATCAAGCCCATTGATCGGTTCATCAAGGACCAGGAGATCCGGCTCCCCGACCAGTGCCAGCCCGATTCCGAGACGCTGCTTCATTCCAAGGGAAAAATGTTTCGTTTTTTTCTTTCCGACACCTTCCAGTCCGACCGTCTCTAAGATATCTTCGATGTATCCCTTTTTCCGAATACCAAACAATTCACATTTTATTTTCAGGTTTGTATATGCATTCATGTTGCCATACAGCCCCGGTGCTTCAATCAGACACCCCACACGAGAACGAATCCTCTCCAGTTCTTTTCCTTTACACCCGAACATCTCAATCTCTCCGGCTGTCGGTCTTGCAAGTCCACTGATCATCTTCAGGCAAGTCGTCTTTCCCGCACCGTTCCGTCCGATAAATCCATAGATAGCACCCTTTTTTATGTGAAGGTTTACTTTATCCACTGCCTTATGATGACCATACTGCTTCGTCAATCCATTTGTACTTAATAACAATTCACTCAATGCTTTCATCTCCTTTTCTTATCTGCTGTTATCATATCGGATAAATCCTAATCAAACGCAAATAAATAGTAAAAAAAGAGTAAAGATTAAGAATGCAGACGGTAGCCGATTCCCCATACGGTATCAATATATTCCTCCTGCGTTACTGCTTTTATCTTTTTCCGGATATTGCTGATATGTACATCCAGTGTCTTTGTCTCTCCCATATAGTGTTCATCCCACGCATATTCAAAAATCTCTTCTTTGCTGAAGACCTGTTTCGGATGCTCCAGTAAAAGCTCCAGAATTGCAAATTCCTGCTTTGTAATTTTGGGAAGCAGCACTCCGGCAATCCGGACTTCAAAGCGCTCACGGTCCAGTTCCAGGTTTTTATATGACACGCTTTTATGTTCCGGCTCCTGCTGCATATGGCGGAGCTGAACCTGAATCCGGGCAAGCACCTCCTGTATCTCAAACGGTTTTGTAATGTAATCATCTGCCCCACTGGTAAGAAGCCCGATTTTTTCATCCAATCCGTCTTTGGCTGTCAGGACAATAACCGGCGTATTGCCCTGTTTCCGAATCTGGGCAAGCACCTCTTCTCCTGAAATTCCCGGAAGCATCAGATCCAATAGAATCAAAGAAAAGCCCGCCTTATCCATCTGGAACAGCATCCTCGCTTCCGTCCCGGAAAAAGCCTGTACCGTCTCATACCCTGCTTTCTGTAATGCCGTATATAAAAGATTATTGATATCCGTATCGTCTTCTACAATCAGAATTCTGTTTTTCTGCTCCATTTTTCTCATCCTTCCATTTTCCGATTTAAACAATATTATATTGCACTTTTATAACTATGTCCAAAATTCTTTTGATATTATCCTTCCACCTCGTCTACATATGCTATATATAGTTCTAATTCTTTTGACATATGCTATATCTTGTGTTAATATAATCTTGTATTTAAGTTTTTGTGCTGTCCCGTCATGGGAGTCTGGACCATTCATCCAGAAGCATATGCAGTTTAAGTTTGGAAAATCGTGTCATTATACTGCCGTTTTATACGGTGCTATAATGGCACTTTTTTTATTTTAATCTATTTTAACGCCCAAAGAGGCAGAAAGGAGAATTTTTATGTCAGCAATTTTAACAATTTTAGGGAGGGCCACAAGAGATCCTGAGATGCAGCAAGGAAAAAATTCCGGTACGGAATATGTTTCTCTGGACATTGCAGTTTCACAGCGAGGCCAGGATGGAAAGGAAGAAACCATTTACTATCAGTGCTATTTTAACAAGTTCCTTGCAGAACGCTTAGCAAAAGCAGGCGTAAAGAAAGGAACCGGGCTGATGATCTATGGTGATCTGGAGCTTCATCCGTTCATTTATCAGAAAGGAAAGAATGCGGGGCAGGCAAATGCCGGTCCGAGGATCAATGTCAAGGACTGGCACTTTGTACCATCCAACCGTTCTGACAGCAATACCGGACATCCGGGTGCAAACCAGAACAGCCAGCCGAATGGTGGTGCGGCAACGCCCGGTGCAGCCGGCAATGGCAGCTACCCAATGCAGGGAAATCCCAATGGCAGCTACCAGAATCAGGCAATGCCTGGCGGCTATCCACAGCAGGGAATGGCTCCTGCTAACGGTGCCTACACGCCTCCTGCAAATGGCGGACAGTATCAGGCTCCGCCAAACGGAACCGGTCAGCCACAGAGCAGCTACCCGCCGCAGGGCAGTTATACCGGAATGCCAAATTACGGAGGTATGCCGGGCAGTCAGCCAACTGACGGCTTTCAAAATGTGCCGGAACAGATGGCATCCCAGTTGCCCTATTAACTCTCAAGGAACCCTATGTTGAGGAATTGCATTTATCATCTTTGTGATGATGCAGTTCCTCTTTTTCATGTCCGGAAGCGGCGATTTCCCATCCAGCTTCCGGGCTTGTCTAAGAATCATGAATCAGAAAGGAATCAGCTCATGAAAAAATCAAATCGAAAAAAATTCTTACAGTTTGTCGTGCTTGTACTGTTTCTTGCAGCACTTTTCGTACCACAGGATGCCAACCGGCTTCTGATTGCAGGCATTGCCCTGATCGGTATCGGAGTCACGCTGTTCAGTTATCTTCTCCCGCTTTTCACGGAACGCCTGAAAAACAGGGAGCATAAGCTACGAAAACGCCCAGAAAGAACTCGTCATCTGGAAGGAACACCTGATCTGGAAACCATTCTCTGGAGACAGATCAAATTCCAGATTACCGGAAAGCTCAAGGAAGCCTTCCCGGATGCCACATGGGATTTTGTGAAAGAACCACCGCTCTCCCAGATACTGGATGGGGAACCATTACGGATTCGCACACGGAATACCGGAAGTTATAATTTTGCGGAAATTCTCATGGATGCCCGTGGCAGTCTGACGCTTCAGATGATGACCATTGAATCCTTACATAAAAAGGAACCGTCAGAAGGAAATCCGGATTCCAGACCAGCCGTTAATCCCAAATCATGGTATTCCCTGATTGGGAAACCGCTACTGATGGAATTGGTCGGTGACTTACAGGCAAGGGGCTATGAAAAGCTGTTTATCAACGAGCAGGGAGATGTCTATATTCTGAACGGCACTGAACCGGAAGTCCGGGGAAAGCTGGAACATTTCCCGCCCAAAGATTACTGGGGCGAATTGACGGAGATTTTTACTGAAGATGAATTGACCACAGAAGAGACCGAGCAGGCACTGGAACTGTCCTGGATCTCATAAGAAGGAGGAACGAATCATGGCAAATAACATCGTAGCAACCTGGGGGTTCAAACGCAAACTCCCGGAACCATTTGAGGATTATACGGACCATGCAATCTTTGATGACATTGCATCCAAATACTGTACTCAGCCACGGAAAAAATCCACGCTTCATGCAGCTACCCTGCGGGCAGTCCTTGCTTATCTGGAGCTGGAAAACCCGGTTGGCAGTACCCCGCCGGAAAAGCTTGGGGCGGTCGGTACCCAATCCAACAATTTTGTTGTGGCGGAATATCCGAGCAAAACCGGTGATCTTCAGGTGGTTGTCTACAACCAGCTAAACGGAAAGTTTTACGGAGGCTGCTATACTCCTCCGCCGGATGTGGAAAGCACACCGGAAAAATACGAATTTAAAGACTCCAAACAGTCCGGTGCGGCTCTGCTGTTCGCACTGATGCCGGTTTTTCTGGCAGATGAAGAGTGTAATGAAAAGTATCAGGAATTAAAAGCGCACCGGGACAACGGTTATCCCGATCTGGACGCCGCTGCGGAAACAGCAGCCGTTCTCTGCGACAACATTTACCGGAGAACCCGCTATGCATCAGGTCTCCCGACCGGTGGTGTTAAGATTGACCTTCCGGCAAACGGCGTATTGTCGCTGATCAAACCGTTAAATATCCAGAAGGGGGTCTATGCACCAACCGAAGTGCTCCATGGAGACTTTCAGGTGTTACGTCCAGGAAGTGGATTTAAGAAAGCACAGGCAGCCATTTCCAGAGATGATTTTGTTGGGAAATTTATCCTGACCGCATCCCGAAGGCTGTCTCCGGAAGAGGAGGTATCTGTTCCGACATTGGCAGAGTGGTACATCATCCCTCCGGAAATCAAACGGATCTGCGAACACGCAAAACTGACAACTGATACCACACAGCCGATGCGGAATTTTCTTTTACGGGGACCGGCAGGTACCGGAAAGACCGAAGGAGCCAAAGCCATTGCTTCCGCACTTCACCTTCCTTACCGCTGCATTACCTGTTCCGCAAATACAGAGGTATTCGACCTTTTAGGTCAGATTCTTCCGGATGTGGACGGAAAACGCACCCGGCTTCAGCGGCAGTACCCGTCTTTTCAGGAAATCCAGTTAGATCCCTCCGGTGCCTATCAGAAGCTGACCGGAAACTATGATGAAGAAATTTCTGCCGAGGACACCTACCAGAAGCTGATCGATACGATTTTTGATGAAATGCACAGCTATTATAAGGAACACACCTCCGGACAGAACTTCCAGTATGTGGATACGCCTCTAGTCGAAGCCATCCGCTATGGGTATATTCTTGAGATACAGGAGCCTACGGTCATTGCTAATCCCGGTGTACTGGTTGGACTTAACTCCCTTTTAGACCGCTGTAACAGCGTATATCTTCCAAACGGAGAAACCATCCACCGTCATCCGGATACGACCATCGTAATCACCACAAACAATGACTATGCAGGCTGTAAACAGATGAACCAGTCTGTCATTTCCCGAATGAACCTTGTGATTGATCTGGATGAACCGGATGAGGATACACAGGTAGAACGTGCCATGGCTGTTACCGGATGCAAGGATGCAAAAACGGTACGTCTGATGACACGCATTGTCAAATCCATGGCTGTCTACTGCCGGGAAAATCTCATTACAGATGGCTGCTGTGGCATGAGGGAGCTGATTTCCTGGGTGCAGTCCTACATGGTCTGCGGGGATATCCGGGAAGCGGCCCGTTACACGGTGCTTGCCTCTGCCTCTGCCGATGCTGAGAACCGTACGGAAGTGGAAGAAAGCTGTCTGGATACTGTGCTTGCTGCGTAGGACACGCCTATGAGAAAAGCAGCACTCACAGAAGCCCAGATCCGAAAGCATCTGGCAGATAATCTGTCTTATCTCCGGCAAGCCAAAACACCGAAGTTATCACAAAAGGCAGTTGCCAGAATCTTAAATCTTCCCCCGAAAACCATTATGAATTATGAAAATGCAAACTCCTCCCCGATGGCTTATGCCGTCCTTCGCCTTGCTGTGTATTACGGCTGCACGATGGAGGAACTGCTGACAAAAAATCTAAGAAAAGAAAGGAAGAATATCACGTGAATCACAGCCAAAGAAATTTAAAGAAACTAATCCGGGCAAAAGAGGATTCCATTGCGGATGAGGAGTTATTCCTCTCCGCTGCCTATCAGAAGTACCAGACCTCCCTTGCCAGAGCCGTTACCGGACGTTACCGGTATGGACTGCAGGTACTGCTGGACTGGGACATTTCCGAACAGGCAGGCGTTGCATATACCGACAATTATAAGGTACATCTCAACGCAGCGAACCCGATCACCCAGTCTTTCCCCACCCGTTTCTTACGTTCCCAGAGCCTGACAGGGCTCACCGGGCATGAAGTGGGGCACTTACTCTATTCTGATTTCACAGCCCACGCTGTTCATCTGAGGAGTCTGGAAAACGGTTCCTTCTATCCGAAGGAGCCGGAGCTATCCCTTCCAGCTTATCAGACAGCACTGGAGGAGATCAAAGAAGTGTTAGAAGAAAAGGACAAAGCCGGATGCCTGACACTGGCACGATGCGCCGCAACTTTTCAAAACATTCTGGAAGACATCCATATTGAAGACCGTATGTGTGAGGAATTCCACGGCACCTTCCGACAGGGGATTGAACTCAATAACCTGCGTATGTCCGAACAGATTCCTTCCATACAGGAACAAATTGACAAAGAATACCAGCCATTTTCCATCATTGCCAACCTGATCCTTTCCTATTGCCGGACCGGAAACATCAACAATCCCACCGGCTATCAGGGGGATTATCTGGATACCATTTCCGATTGTACCGATCTTCTGGATACGGCAATGGAATCGGAAAAAGGCACTGACCGGATGCTGGTTTCCAATGCGCTCTTAGCCCTGACCTGGAACTATATCCAGCCGCTCATCGAAAAAACACGGGAGGAATTGGAAATGCATGGCGAGGATTCCGCTGCCGATGCTCTGGAAGATCTTCTAGGGGATGAAGTCAGCAGCGGCGCTCCTCTTCCGACCGGAAAAAGCGGTGCCATTCCAAAGAATATCAAACCAGCTTCCCCAAAAGGAAGCGGGAATGATGAGGGCAATGCTCCTTCCGGTCCACGTACCAAAGAGGATGCTATAGAGGAAGCCAAACAGGTGCTTTCGGAAGAAGGCGGGCGCATCGCTCTTACAAAGACCAATACCATTCTGGATGAAAACAACCCCGGCGTCACTTATGTCAGTCAGTATCAGGGCAGCGGCTATGAGCATGCTGCAGAGGATCTGTTCCGGATCTTGAACGATGTGGCTGCAGAAAAGGTGCAGGAAGACTGTCAGACGGAACTGACCGAGGAACTGCAGAAAACAGCCAATGATATTCATTACGGCAATGCCCATGCAGGCATCCATGTTACCATCCATCGCCTGACCAGTGTTTCCGATTACCTGAAGAATGAATACCAGACAGTTGCTCCCCCGCTCCTGCGGGCTTCCAAAAAGCTGCAAAGCACCATCCTGCCGCTTTTGAAAGAAGAACAGCAAGGCGGAAAGCAGAAGAATCTCCTGTTTGGAAAACGTCTGGACTCCCATGCTCTCTATAAGACAGACGGAACCATCTTTACCAGAACCAGACTTCCAGGAGAGGAAAAACGTCTGGCTGTTGCCCTCCTGATTGACGAGAGTGGTTCGATGGGTTGGGGTGACCGGATGACACATGCAAGAAAGACTGCCATTGTCCTTTATGATTTCTGTAAAAGCCTCGGTATCCCTATCACCATTTACGGGCATTCCACGGATGCAGGCGGCGTTGCTCTTTACTCCTATGCAGAATTTGATTCTGTGGACAATGAGGACTGTTACCGGCTGATGGATATGTGCGACCGCAACGGGAACCGGGACGGCGCAGCTCTCCGCTTCGTAGCAGAGCATTTGTGCACACGCCCGGAGCTTCAGAAGCTGCTGATCCTGATTTCTGACGGTCAGCCAGCCGATTACGGCTACAGCGGAACGGAAGCAGAGGCAGATCTGCGGGGCATCAAGAAAGAATACGAAAAACGGGATGTCATCCTGTTTGCGGCTGCCATTGGTGACGATAAGGAAAATATCCGCAGGATTTACAAGGACGGATTCCTGGATATCACGAAACTGGAAGAGCTTCCAAAGAATATGGCACAGCTTGTCAAACAGCATCTCAAATAAAGGAAGGTGAATACTCATGAATGAAACTTATCAAAACCGGATTACCGACCAGATCTGCAAGATCCAGAATGACCGGGCACTCATTGCCTTTTATGACCGGCTCCGCTACGCACCACTCGGCAACTATGCACAGCTACATGCCAAAGGGGAATATCAGGAAAACGGGCATAAAGTACATTCTTTAATCTGCATCACCATTCAGGATTATTCCAACGGTACCGGAGACCGGAATATCATCACCCGTTTCAACCTGGCACCGGAACAGATCCAGTTCCTCTTAACCCGGATCACTTCCGGTTTTCAGGAATTTGAATGGAGCCAGAGCAAGATCTACGGCAATCCCGATCAGAACGGTTATTCCACAGCCCAGATGTTTTATATCTCCAGACATCCCTATGATTCCAAAGGGCAGCCTATGAAAAGCCCATGGAAAATCCAGATTGTAAATGGGAAAGGCATCAAAGCACAGAATAAGAACGGTGGTTCCTACATGCAGCCACGCAGCTTCCAGTCCGAAAAGACGACAGCCATCCAGCTTACCGACATGGATCTGTTCACGCTTCTGAAGCGGACGGATTCCTATATTTCCAACTGGGAAACGGTGATTGCTGCATCACTGATCAATAACGGAAAACGGATGCTGGCAGACCAGCAGAACAGTCAAATGCAACAGACAGCACAGGCTCCGCCTTACGCTGCCTAAATTTTCAGAAGAGAAGCGGTACTTTACTGCTTCTCCTCTTTTTAAGAAAGGAGACTTTAGTTATGAATATTGCACTCATCCGGACCATGGACTCTCAGGGGCGTATCGTCATCCCTGCAGAAATCCGGAAACAAATGAAGCTCTCAGACGGAGATGCACTGGAACTGGAAAATGTGGGAATGGAGCTGCTTTTACGCAAATGCCCTACCCACTTAAACGGAAAAGAGGAAATGGCTTCCTATCTTTCCGTCCTCTACAGTGTCATCCACTGTGGTATCGCAATTTGCAGTGAGGCTCACATACTCGTATCTGCGGGCATCTATCTTCCGGAAGGCACTCCCGTTACAGAAGAACTCGCCGAATTGGTTGCGGACGGCCAGGAACTGATCTCTGCTGAGAACTGCCCTGTCTACCCGGTATCCAACACCCGTCAACCGGTTTGTGCTTTTTTCCCGATTTTAAGGGAAGACAGAGAGCCGCTGGCACTTCTTCTCTGTTCCAGAACCGGACAGCATTTATCCGAGATGGAATTGGGATGCGCTAAACTGGTCGCTGCCGTAATTGCAAACAAAATTAAGTAAGGAAAGGAGCGTGAAATCAATGAAGAATACAAATATAACCTTACACACCACCCAAAAGAAAGAATATGTCCTCACCGGAATCCTGTCCCTGCCCCTCCATCTGGGAGAACGGGCGTGGATCTATAGTTATAACCAGACCTTTGCTACCAGTCCGGTGCAGAGTATTCTGGAAGTATCCGAAAACGGTGTGGTATTTGAGACCTGCAACAGTATTTACCGTCTCAGCTACACCCGTGTTCCGATGGAGCTGGAGGCGATGTGTGCTTGACAAGAATGGAAGAACTGGAGAGCTGCCTTTCGGGGCTCCTCTCCACCTTAAAGAAGAACCGGGAACATGTGCCTCTGGAAGTGCTGAAGACACAGTATAAGCAGCCGTATGAAGAACTGGTCAGAAACATCAACCTGACCGCTTCTGCCTATGCAAAATCTGTGCTGCTCCACCGGCTGGTCCTGAATCCGGATGCAGATGTGGAGGAACAATGTACCGTCATCAACCAGATGATACAAACTTCCGGGATGCTGAAGAAAATCAGCTCCTGCATGTCCAAAACCTATGATGTAGGACAGATATATCCTCTGATACTGGAACTACGCCATATGGTCGAACAGGCACTCTGGCCCTATGTGAATCAGGCAACTTGTCTGGTCGCAGATCTGGATGATATAGAAAAAGAACCGACAATTTACAATTTTTTGACACATGAAGTTTATGAAAATGATACCTGGATTCACCGAGAAATCGACCTGCGCTGGAAACTACTGGTACATCTTACTCCCGAACAAAGAGAATCCGTACCACCAGCCAATCATAGTATGAATGGAGGAATTTACCATGAAAGAACAACCATCTAATCCTTGCGAGAAAGTCTCATTTATTTTGACCTATGACCAGCTTGAAGCTGCTTATAACATCTACCGGGAACAATTTATTTCCTGCGACTTCATCCGCCGCTCCATGGAACGTCTGGAGGAAAGAATCGGACTCTGCAACCTTCCATATGAAACGCTGCGTGATGATCCAAGCCTTCTTCATGAAGCATACCTGCAGTTTCTCCGACTGGAAGACTGCAATGTGGCTTATAACGACACGCTGGAGCAGGTAATTGATGCAATCGAACAATGGCTTGCCTCTGGCACCTTATCCCCTGTAAACCTTACGGTTTCCAACCAGAATATGGGTGAAACTTTTGGAACGGAGGTGGATGTGTAATGGCAAATATCTGCTGTGATGATGTGATCTTTTATACAGAAGGAAATCCGGAAGGACTATATGACTTGTGGGAGGACCTGGAAACCTACATCATTCTGAACCAGAATCCTGATTTATGCTGGATTGGCAATTTATTTTCCCACAAGAAAATAGATTCCACCGGAATATCTCTTCGTGGAAATGTCAGCTACATGGAATGGAATGATACGTATATTCTACTTTCTTTAGAGACAGCATGGACTCCACTTTATGAAGCATATCAGGCGATAGCCGCTGCATATCATGTTCCCTTTGTGATGCAAAGCATAGAACCTGGAGAACGAATTTATTATAACACGGATGAAGCACACCTATTTTTCCCTGACCGATATTGTGTCCGCTTATATGAAGAAAGCCTATTGACTCCATGTGGCTTAATAATCGGAGAAAAGCTGGAAGACGGTGAACCATTTGAAACGGAAACAGACGTATTAGAACGATTCAGAGATTGCGGATATCCAGCAGCTACACTAAAAGAGTTGGAGCTCATGTTCGATGCGGATGAACTTATTATTTTTGAATTTACAAATCCATATTTGGATCTGGAGCAGAAAAATGCTTGTGCATGAAACTTCTCCCCTCCACACCAAAGACGATTATCATCAGATTTAAAGGAGGAACACCATGACTGATTTGGAACTGGATGTCTGGGATGCATGGCTCAGGGAACGTCAGGAACATCTGGAAGAAACCCTGTCCAATATCTCACCATCGGAAGAACCCTGCAGATATTACCTGCTAACCGGATATATTCAGGGAATGCTAGAAGCTCTTACCATGCTTACGACTGTTGAGGATGGGAAACGCTTCAAGATCAAACTGGAGCAATTTCGCCAGAATCTGCTCCTCTCTGGAGATTACGATGCTACCGGTAACTATAAACAGGCAGTGAAGAAAACTGCTGTTTAAATACTTCGAGCCGCCCAATCGGACGGCTCTTTTTATGCCCGAAAACGGTAGCCTACACCACGTATCGTTTCTATGTAGTGCGGTTCTTCCGGATTTTCTTCTATTTTCTTTCTCAGATTCTTGACTAACCCATAGACACGGTTATCCACTTCTGACTCCACATCCTCATAAATATGCTGGTAAATCTGTTCTTTTGTAAATACCCGATTGGGGGATAAGGCCAGATAAAAAAGCAGGTCATATTCATGTCTGGTAAGTTCCACAACCTTACCATCTTTGATTACGCTCCGCTGAAGCTGGTCTATTTCCAAACCTTGGAATGTCAACTTTTCAGAATTTGTAATCTCCATAACTTCTAACGTACTTTCGCAGGCTAGAACTGATTTAATTTTATTCAGGATTCCCTCTTCGGAATCAGAAATGGTAAGAATCATCACTTTCCCATAACATCACCTGCTTTTCTTAGCATTTAGCTTTCACTCCTCATTAACAATGTTTATCGATTGGTTACATAGATATATGCATCTTCCAAAGTTACGTCACAAGCTATACATCCACTTTCTGACGGCATATTCTCCCCTAACAGTCTTAATCTAATTCCTTCCTCCGTATACTGCTTACTGGAAATATGATATTTTCTTTCTAATTCTCTTGCAAGGCTTTCGTCCTCTGTACAGCATTCCCATACATGCCCTCTTGCCTTATTCAATAATTCCCTCATTGTTCCTGTATAAAGGAATCTACCTTTTTTCATAACCGCAAGCTGATTACAGGTTGCCATCAGATCCTCCACCACATGCGTTGAAAATAATACGGTGCGTTCTTCTGCAAAATCTACCAGTAAATTACGGATACGGATGCGTTCCTCCGGATCGAGCCCTGTTGTTGGTTCATCCACAATTAAAAAATCCGGCTCATGGAGTAATGCCTGCACTAATCCAACTCTTCGCTTCATTCCACCTGAAAGCTGCCGCATTTTCTTTTTCTGATGGTCTGCAAGACTGGTCTTCTCCAGATAGTAATCAATCCTTTTCTTGCTTTCTCTTTTCTCAATTCCAGCCAGATCTCCCATATACTCCAGACATTCTCGAACAGTCAAAGACGGATACAGATCAATTTCCTGTGGCAGATACCCAATCTTTTTCTGTATCTTTTCGTAATTTGCTTCGCAATATAGCGTACCATCTAACAGAACTTTTCCACTTGTGGGTGCAAGCACCGTTGTAAGCACCCGCATCAACGTTGTTTTTCCTGCACCATTTTCACCTAACAGACCAAATATCCCATGTGGGATTTCCAGATCCACATGATCTACCGCTGTCACTCCATTTTTAAATGTTACTGTTAAATCGTCTATTCTTATACTCATAATCTTACCCTCTCTTCTTTAATATCTTAGGAACAAATGCAAGCATCATCCCCGCAAATACCACGCACAGCACCTTCCCGCCAAGCCATCTCCACTCTGTCAGCTTACCGAAATCACAAGTTCCGTAGGAAAATGGTCCCCAGTTTTTCAAAAACTGAGTTGCCTTTCCGGAAATAGAGAAAAACCAGAAAAGCAGCACGACACCCATACCAATCCATCTGTTTCGAACCAGATTGCTGACAGTTACGGAAAGCACACTCCAAAACAAAACAGTTCCGGGAATCGCAATACAATAAATTCCAAACAAGGCACCGCCATCTAATTCTTCTGTCAGATTCACCGGTTTCTGCCAATAAAAGAGTCCATATGCCAACAAACTGATTCCAATCAGATAAGCTACCTGCACAAATAGTCTTTTATAAACTACCCCTGCCTGCTTTTTTAGATTATAAAGGCAGAATACTTCCGAGCGTTTGCTCTGCACTTCCACCAGATAAGTATCTGCACAGAAAACGACTGCCAGAAGCGAAACAGCTCTTTCTACTGCCTGCCCGATTTCATTCGCATATACAACAGGCTGGATTGCACTCAATATCACAACAAAAGCGATTGAATATGCAATTTTATAATATGGCATACATATTTTTACTTCTTTCTTCAATATACTCTCCTCCTTTTCCACATCCACACCGCTATAAACATGAGCAGTATGGATGCTGCCACAAGAAGCAGTTGATTGAGATATACCTGATGTGGCAATTCCGTTTCAAAAAAATTCCCCGGAAATCGAACCATAATAGAGAATGGTCTTGCATGACACTGTCCTTTGCTATCCCATGTCAGCATATTAGAATAAATGATATAAAGAACCAGCGCCGGAACCGCTGGAAGCGGATTCTTAAACAGCAGCGCTGTAACCGCATACACACAGCAGATCATCAGGATGTTCGGCAGGACATACAGGATCGAATTCTGAACAAAATCCAGTATGTTCATAGCAAATCCTGATTTTACTGCCGTGGCGTAACACAAAATGATAAATACGATATTCATAATGACCAGTGCCGCCGTCATAATGAGAAATCCACTGCTTATTTTCCCGGCAATATATTGAAAAGCCGTCATCGGTTTGGTGTGCAGCAATTCATAAGTATTTTTCCTCATATCCTGGAAAAATAAAAACGCCAGCAGAACCGTTGCAAAGAATGCCATATGCAGGCTTGCAAAATCTGTAAATTTTCTTCCGAAATAATAGGAGAATGGATGTTTCTCAAGATTTTCTCTGATATACCGGTTGACTTCCTCCGGGCTTCCCTGATACCATGAAACGTCCTCATACACATAATTGGCACCATTAAAGTGGTATTCCGTTTTCAGATACTGACACGCCTCCGTAATCTTCATCTGTTTCATCTCAGATATCACTGCCTCCGCCTCTACTTCCGACATGCCAAACCCATTCTCTGTGTCCTGAAGTATCTTTACAATCTCTTTCTCCCACAGTTCTCTCTCCTTATCCGGTGTTGCCGGAATACATCCCTCCATAACATCCCCATCGGAGGCCATTTTTACCTTCCTGAAGGTTTCATCCGACTTCACGTAATGAATGGACAGATAGGGTGCAAGTGTCTGGTACATACTGATTAAAACAACAATCAAACCGATCCAGAATATCGGATTTTTAAGATAATTTTTCAGATTCCTTTTTATGATTGCTTTCATAAGTCATCCCGCCTTTCTTTTTTCTACAAACAGCATAGCCTACAAATCACAACAAAAAAACAACAGCCATTTATTTCTGCTGTTGTTCTTCTAATACATAATTTTTAAACACTGCCTCAACTTCCGCACCGCCATCTGCTACATTTTTTATCAGCAGTTTCCCACCATGCCGTTCGCAGTAGATACGGCTGATATACATACCCATTCCAAAATGCTTTAAGTCATCCTGTGGATTCTCATGATAAAACGCCTGTGTCACCCTGTCGATATTTTCCTGAAATCCAATTCCGTCATCCCTGATACTCATTTTCAGATATTGGGGTGTCACTGTCAGCTTCAGCCTAACTTCCTGATTGGCATAGCGGAATGCGTTAGCCAACAGATTATCCGCTACTTCCATGATGATTTCCTCATCCGCAGTCAGTATTTCAGATTCTCTCACTGTCGTCACTGTAAAATTCTTTTCTGATTTTTCCACCACGACTTCTGCCAGAGCTTCTATCTGGTTTATCAACTGCCGGATATCTACCACGGAACAGTTTAATTCCCGTTCTTCCAATTTCGTCATCTTCCTCATACTATCAATAAAATGGTTCATCCGTTCAATCTGAAGCATACCGCCCCTTAACATCTCCATCATTTTCTCTTGATCAAGCATATCTTCCGGAACAAATTCCAAAAGCATTTCCTGATATCCCCGCATGATTGCAAGCGGCGAGCGGATATCATGGGCAATCGCTGCACGCAGTACCCGCTCATCTTCGATCATCTGCCAAAGTCTACGGTTATTTTCTTCCAACTGCCCACGCATCCTTTCAAATTCCCTGCACAGCATCCCCATCTCGTCCTCGTTCTCATAAGCCATATGAAAATCCAGATCTTCCTCCGCAATCATCTGTGATGCCATCTTCAGTTCCTGAATCGGTCTCTTTAATTTATTTTTGTAAAACAGGCTGACCGCAATTCCACATCCGGCAAAAGAAAAAAGCAATACTCCGTACGTCTGAAGGAAATCACAGGTTTCTGAAATATGCCAGTCCATTCTGCTCATTTTACTCTGATTCGGTCTCGGTACCACTACCTCAAAATTTTCATTGCGGTCATTCATTGCCTGATAATACTCGTCCTGATCCACGTACTTCCACCAGACCTCCTCCTGTATCTGCCCGGCAATCTCAATAATTGACACAGAAAGAAAAAAAGTGACAATCAAGCTGAGTATCGTATATAAAACCATTGTCTTTTTCAAGGATAAATTTCTTATCTTTTCCATCGATACCCCATCCCCCATACTGTCTCAATGTATTCTGTCTGCGTATATTCCGCCAGTTTCTTTCTCACTCTCCGGATCAGTTCCGTAACAACACGGCTGTCACCTTCCGCATCATAACCACACACCTTTTCGTATATCCGCTCCCTGTCAAAAACCTGTCCTGGATTCATGGACAAAAACTCAATGATTGCATATTCCAGCTTCGTAAGCTCCAAATCATTTTCACCGATCTGAACCCTCTTTGCTCCATAATCAATACTGAGGTCTCCGTGGAATCTGTATTCAGACTTCCCTTTATGACGCTCCTCACGCTTCAAATGTGCAATAATACGAGCATCCAGTTCTTTCAGACTAAACGGCTTCAGTATATAGTCATCCCCACCGGATAAAAGCCCGTTTACCCTGTCCTGCTCCTCCACTTTTGCCGTCAGGAAGATAATGGGACAAGTTACTTTGCCCCGGATACGTCTGCATACTTCTAATCCGTCTATTTTAGGCATATTGATGTCCAGCAAGATAATATCCGGTTTCTTATGGATTTTTTCCAAAGCATCTGTGCCATCTTCTGCCATCATTACATCATATCGTTTGATTTCAAAATAGTTCTTTAACATCTTTAATAATTCGATGTCATCATCCACGATCAAAATTCTATATGCCACTTTTATCACCTCGTTTTATCAGTATACAACGAAAAAAACAATAAATAAACAACAAGAGAAACACTTCGAGCCGCCCATTGCCGGACGGCTCCTTTTATGCCCGAAAGCGATAACCAACACCACGTATCGTTTCTATGTAGTGCGGTGTTTCCGGATTTTCTTCTATTTTCTTTCTCAAGTTCTTAATCAGACCGTAAATTCGGTTATTCACTTCTGACTCCGCTTCCTCATAGATATGCTGATAGATCTGTTCTTTCGTGAATACCCGATTAGGAGATAAAGCAACCACAGCGATTTGCTTCAAAAGTCTCTTTCGCCTGGTATACCGTTTATAACTTCTCATGTTTATCACCTTCAATCTGCTTTCAAATTTAATAATCTATATTTTATGACAATTCAGCATATAGAAAAGTTAGTTATTCGTGAAAATTATTTTTAAATTTAGAACTTGCATAACCACTACGATGTAAAAACAGTTTAGAGGCATTTATGACAGAGATTGATTTTATCTGGTTTTCGACTTTCTCCACGAAAGTGGCAAAAAATACCTGGCTACGAATTCCTTCGCTTAGGGCAAATCTGAAATCCTGAACGCTTTTATTCCTGTAGCCGACAAATTTGTCATCAACATAAGGCAAAAGCTTCATTGAGGAATCTATTTCATTTGACATATACTACATCTAGTGTTATACTGTTCTTATATCAATTATTTGTGTCAATCCGGAAAGGATTTATCACACGCAGTTTAGGTTTGAAACGTAGTCAGGAGTTTTCCTATGCCCAACAAGCAGCAGGGACTTCTGGCTTTTTTTATTTTGCAGGAAACTGCATCTATTTTGAGAATGAACATAAGCGTCATTCTCTTTTTTTATGCCTGAACGCAGGGAAAGGAGGATTACGGAAACAAATGATTCCGGAACTGGCACGCCACAAAAGAAAGGAGACTCTATGTCAGTCAAAAGAATTAAGAATCTTGTAAAACAACTCAATGAATACCGTCATGCCTACTACAATCAGGATGCCCCTCTGGTATCTGATGCCGAGTATGACCGACTCTTTGACGAACTGAAGGAACTGGAGGAACAGACTGGTTTCATCCTGTCAAATTCTCCGACACAGACGGTTGGATATTATCCGGTCAGTGAACTTGCCAAAGTCACCCATCCGATTCCACTGCTCTCGCTTGAGAAAACAAAACTGATTTCAGAGCTTTTAGATTTCATGAAAGGACAGGAAGTTCTCTTTATGCTGAAACTGGACGGTTTGACTACCAAACTCATTTACGAAGATGGCAGACTGATTCAGGCTTCTACCCGTGGAGATGGTGAAGTGGGGGAAGATATTACACACAATATCCCGGCATTTTTAAATGTACCGCTTACCATTCCACACAAAGAACGTCTGGTCATTACCGGTGAGTCTTTTATACCAACCAATGATTTTGAACGTCTGAAAGATACTCTGCGTGATGGAAATGGAAAACCTTATAAAAACGGACGTAATTTTGCTTCCGGATCAGTACGAAGTCTTGATCCGAAGAACTGTATCGGACGTTGTGTTCGCTTTCTTCCGTTCAATGTATTAGAAGGAATGGAGGATGTTCCCTTCCCGGACAGCAGAGCCTGCAAATTAGAAGGTTTAACACACCTGGGCTTTGGTTACTGCCCGTTTTTCTCAATTTCAGGAACCGGACTTTCAAAAGAATATGCGGAGAAATTCATTCAGGAATTGGTATCCACAGCAGCAAATTTACATCTTCCTATCGATGGCATTGTCATGATTTTTGACAGTCTCAGCTACTCCAAAAGCTGCGGAAAAACCGGACACCACTATAAGGACGGCCTCGCCTATAAGTTTGAGGATGATACCTACGAAACTTTCTTGCGTGAAATTGAATGGACACCGACCAGATTCGGAGAGATTGCTCCGGTCGGCATCTTCGATACCGTGGAGATTGACGGCTGTGATGTTTCCAGAGCTTCCCTTCATAATCTGACCTTTATCAAAAATCTGGAGCTTGTACCCGGATGCCGGATTCTTGTTTCCAAACGAAACATGATCATCCCACATATAGAGGATAATCTGGATCGTGGAAGGTATACCGACATCACGCCTCCGGTCTGCCCTTGCTGTGGTTCCAAAACCAGAACCTACAGCCGTAAGACCAGCGACGGTCGCACCGTAGAAACTCTGCATTGTGATAATCCGCAGTGCGACAGCCAGATCACAAGAAGGTTTGTCCATTTTGCCAGCAAGAAGGCAATGAACATCGAAGGACTGTCAGAAGCCACTTTAGAAAAATTCCTGAATCTGGGCTATCTGCACTCTTTTCAGGACATCTATCATCTGGAGGAACACCGGGAAGATATTGTGGCACTGGACGGATATGGTGAGAAATCTTTCGACCGCTTGTGGGAATCCATCAACGCCAGCCGGAGGACCAGCTTTGTCCGCTATCTGGTTTCCATGGATATTCCTATGATCGGCAGAACCAAAAGCCGGATTCTGGACACCGTATTTTCCGGAAATTTAACTGCATTTGAACAGGCGGCTGTCGGAGATTACGACTTCACTCAGTTAGAGGATTTTGGCGAAATCTTAAATCACAACATCCATTCCTGGTTTGCAGATGAAGCAAATCTTGATTTATGGAAAAACTTACAGAACGAATTCACATTTGAACAAAGAAAGGAAGAGACCATTATGACAAAAGAAAACAAATTTACAGGATGTACCATCGTAGCAACAGGGAAACTGGAGCATTTTACCAGAGACGGTATCAACGATAAGATTCTGGAGCTTGGTGCCAAACCTGGCAGCTCTGTAACAAAGAAAACCGATTACCTGATCTGCGGGGAAAAAGCCGGCAGCAAACTGGCAAAAGCCCAGAGCCTTGGTATTCCAATTCTTACAGAAGCTGAATTTTTGGAGATGATTGCATAACCATCTCTGCAATAGATGAGAATTATTTTGAGGTGTGGCTGAAAGGCCGCACCTCTTTTACAAAGGAGGAATTTATAATGAATCAAACAAATACAAGCAAGCGTATACCTACACAGATCAATGAATTTCGGGGAGATTATGCTTTTCTAAGCAATTTCTATCCGGCACCGGTCTCTTACATGGGACAAACCTATGCAAATAATGAAGCTGCTTTTCAAGCGCAGAAAACACTCTCTGCGAGAGAGCAACGCAAATTCTGTATTTTTCGGATGCATAATCCTTCTGATGCAAAGAAACTCGGCAGAGATCTTACATTACGCCCGGACTGGGAAAAAGTGAAAGTCCGGCTCATGTATGAAATCTGCATGTGCAAATTCATGCAGAACCCGGAACTCCGGGATAAACTTCTTGCAACCGGAGAGTCCACACTTATTGAAGGAAACAACTGGGGTGACTATTTCTGGGGCAAAGTCAATAACTGCGGAGAAAACCAGTTAGGAATCATCCTGATGGATGTACGTGCGAAGCTGCAGTGGAATGCAGAAACAGCGCCCAATAATATACCTCAATGTCTGCAATAAAGGAAAGGATGGTCTAATAGAATGAATGAAAATGCAAAAACAAAATTAGTGCTTGAGTATACTGGCATGGATGATTTTTCCTGTCCGGTATATAAGGACCAATTCGGAAAGTTGTGGAAGGATATTGACCTTGGCAAAGAGCCTGAACCGAATCTTTATTCTTTATCTTTTAACCATATTGATGGAGAACCTTCCCATCCCATACAGCAGGAGTACACATTTCATCCGGCTCCGTATCAAAGAAGTTCCTATGAATTCGAGTACCGGATGTTAAGTAAATTACAGTCTGACTGTGAATACTATCTGGGCTACGGAAATCGCAGTCCGTCTATCCTATGCAATCATAGCGTTCAAAACCATATTGCCCGTATGAAAGAATTATGGAATGGTTTTCCCACAGATCAGAAACCGGAATGGCTGACCTGGGAACAGCTTCTTCAGTACGAAAAAGTAATGACAGAAACCGGAATACCCGTGAAGAACTGCTCAGACTAGACAATTCATCATTTATCAGAAATTACCCTCTATATTATCCATTCATATTTTGATATAATAGGAACAGTTGAAAGAAAGGAGCATTTCCCATGTATCTGAAAAGAAAAGTTTACGATCAGCTTCTGGATTGGAAAAACGATACCGTCCACAGCACCTTGGAAGTGAATGGTGCCAGACAGGTCGGAAAAACATATATTATCAATAAATTTGCGGATGAGAACTTCAGGCACAAGATCTACATTAACCTGTTTGATTTGTCCGGCAAACAATTTATGGAATGTTACAAAAAAGCCACAGACTGGACTCCCGGTACAAAACGACCGGAGCAGCCGCTTCACGATGCTTTTAAACTCTTCGATCCGGATTTTGAAGATACCAACGATACAGTCATCATTATTGATGAAATTCAGGAATCCTCAGAGATATTCAACCGTATCCGAGAATTTACCCGCTATTTTCAAGCGCATTTCATTGTAACTGGAAGTTATCTGGGACGTGTACTGGAACCGGAATTCAAATTCTCCAGTGGAGATATTACCAGTATCCGTATTTATACCCTTTCCTTTAAAGAGTTTTTGGAAGCATTGGATGACCAGCTTTTTCAGAAGTATCTATCACTTCCACTGGATCATGCAGATGACACCGTACCGGAACTATATGACGAATTAAAGAATGTTTACGACATCTATAGACAGATTGGCGGCTATCCAAAGGTTGTGGAAACATACCTTAACACAAAAGACGTGGAAGCAGCTCAAAAAGAGCTTGTTAGAATCATCCGCATTTTCTTAAACGAATCTATGCGGTACTTTGATGACATCACAGATATTAGTGTTTTTACCAACATCTTTTTAAGCATCTGCCGTATTCTGCTTCGTGAAAAGAAAGGATTAGATGAGGACAGTATAAGTGAAGAACTGCAAAAGCTCGTTACAAAGAATTACTCCAGTAATCTTTCTAAAGCAACCTGCTATCGTGCTATCAACTGGCTTTACCATTCTGGAATCATCGGTTTCTGTGGCAAAATCACAGAACTGGACATCTTGAATTTCAAACCGGGAAGCCGCTGCTTCTTCATGGATCTTGGAGTTGCATATTATTATCTCTCCAGAACTGGTGCTACTGTATCAACTATGGATGGCTCATTGAACGAAAACTATGTTTACATTAACTTGTCCAAACGCCAGGAATTCCCGGAAGAAATTATCTTTGAGACACCGGCTTTTGCTACTTATAAAGGTGGTGAAATTGATTTTGTAGCTCAGACATTGAAAACTCACATCCGCTATCTGATTGAAGTTAAAGCCGGTAAGGGAACTGCATCTACTGCCTTGAAGGCATTGGAACAGGGGAAGGCCAATAAACTACTATATCTGAAAGGTGATACCAAAGGCGGAACCGTTGGAAACGTACAAACACTTCCTATCTATCTGCTAGAACAATATCATTTTTAATCAAAGAAAGAATACTTCGAGCCGCCCATCCGGACGGCTCTTTTCATCTATATTCTTGTATATTTATTTTACTAACAGCGCATCATTCTTTGAAAGAAGATATATACAGTATTGATTCATACTGATGCCTTCTTTTTTTGAGTGTTCCGCCAGATCCCGGTGTAAGCTGCGTGGCATCCTTATTTTAAACTGTCCCGAATACTCTTCCAGGCTTCCCGGTTCGTGAATCTCAATCCCTTCTTCCAGTGCAGCTTCTAACCATGCTTTTTTTGCATCCGCTGCATTTTCAACTGCCCTTTCTATCGTCTCTCCACAGGTGATGCATCCCGGCAGTTCCGGATAAGAAACCACAAATCCACCTTCATCCTTATCTTCCACAATTTCCATGCGATAGGACATTGCCAAATAATCATTCAGTGTCTTCATCGTTTTTCGCCTCACTTTCTACAATCTGCTTTACCATTTCAACATAAATTTTCTTGATTGGTTCGTGTTTCGGTATTGTTATCGGCTGGCATCCCGCTTTACGGAATGTATAATGGCTGCTCCCACTTCTCGGAGCATTTATCTCATATCCATAACTTTCTAATACTTTTCTTAGTTCATCAAAACGAAGGTCTTTCGATAATGAGCAAATTCTTGTCAATAGTTTATCCCATTTCGACATCTTTAATGCCTCCTATCTATAGTATATGTGGTGTCATATGTGGTGTCAATCTGTTTTTCATCTTTCTTGGTCAAATAAGGCTGCAGCTCTTTCTTAGCAGCCGTCACAAATTCTTCTTTTCTCGAACTTACCATATAAATCTTCCAGAGCATCAGATTCAGCTTTTCCGCATCCACTGCTTTGCATTTCTTTTTAATCATGCGGATAAACGGATAGATTACCGTATCCGATAACTTGTTCCCAGCAATCAACATCGTTCCATCCGTTCCATATACCTCATACAGACATTCCAAAATACTCCCCAAATCTGTCACCAATCGGAATGCCGGCTTTTCATATTTCTTTTTAGCTTCCATCATATGCTCCTCCTACATTCGAACCGTCAGTCCACTGAGACTCGTCTTAGGAAGCCCTACCAGATACCAGTCTTCATCCATTTCAATCCGAACCGGAATCCATGCATCCTTTACCTTCACATCAAAACATTCTCCGCAATGAAGACCTCCATAATAAGATTCAATCCCAAACCGGATATCAAATCTTCCCATTGATGGATCATAAATTAAAGTACCTATTCTCTTTTCACTCATATTTCTTTCCTCCTGAAATTCTTTGGTCTATATAAGTAATAGGACTTTAATTTGCAGAATTTGAAAGTTCCGGGTATTTTTCATAAAAAGTTTTTCGATAGCGATAAAAAGTTGAGTGCGTCATTCCCAAATTTTTACGAAGCTGTGTAGGTGTCGTTTCTCCAGAAACTACGCTTTGAAAGTTCTCATCAAAAGTTTCCTGCTTCATCACACTTGGTCTTCCATAATCATCCCATTCGCCCCGCAATTTCTTCGCTTCTATCCCTTCCCGCTGTCGCTTCTCCTTTTTCTCCAGCTCTGCCTGCGCCATAGAAGCATAAAGCTCCAGCATCATGTTATTGATTGTTTCCAGCATCATCCTTGCCATCGCATTATCCATCACAGATAAATCCATAAGCGTAGTCGGCAGTTCCAGAACCATAAGCCGCACTCCCATGTTCTTAATCCGCTGGATCTGTTGCATGGTGTCATACTTGTTTCTTCCCAGTCTGTCCAATTCTGTAACAATCAAAATATCTCCCGGCCGCAGGACATCCTCCACTAAAACGGTATATCTCGGACGATTAAAATTCTTCCCTGTCTCCTGATCCGTAAAAATATTCGTAAGTGCCATCTCATACTCGTTACAGTACCGCTCAATTTCCTGTATGCCACGGTCAAGATGCTGCTCCTTTGTACTGGTACGGTGATATCCATATATCTGCATCCACATTTCTCCTTTCCATGTCCCAAAATATCCACACTTTTATTGGTATATTTCAAAACTGTGTGTGTAACCTTTTTGAAATATAATCCCTCTTTCCGGAACGTACTTCTAAAATGTATACATTTTGGGATATGTTTCTTTTCTATTTCTGTACGTACCAGAGCCGAAAAGTGCAACAAATATGACAAAAAACTCCCAGAGGATGTTACTCCCCTGAGAGTGGTTGAAACTTATAGCCCACACCTCGGACGGTGCGGATGTAATTCCAGTTCCGTGAATCTACTTTTAACTTTTTACGAAGCTGGCTAATGCAGCACATAACCGCATTAGCACAGTCAATCGGTTCTTCCTTCCAGACATTACGATAAATCTCCTCGTGAGAGAATACCCAGCCAGGATGTTCTGTTAGATATTTTAGTACCGTAAATTCTTTCAGACTCAATTCAATCTTTTGATCATTCATAAAAACAGTATGACAGCGAATATCTATCTGTAGGTTTTTGTCTTTGTAATGCAATTTACTTTCCTCCTAATCTGTTTCACCTTATCACAGCTAATCTAAAATGCTATTATTAGACTGCCAAAACTCAAATTCAAAACCAGAGCAATGCTTTACCTGCAAATAGTCTGGTAATAGACCAGTAGAATCGCAATAGCTGCAAGAGCCAGAAACGGCAAACACATAATTACCGGGGCAGAGTGAAGTGATAAATAAGAACCACTGATTTTTTAGCATTTCAGCCGGATATACAAGCCATCCCCATAGATTGGTGACCGTTACTGTTAAAATTACAGCACTGCCTATATATGTGGCAGCTCCTTTCCGGGTAAAGTTAAAGTCGCAGACCTTTACGACCTACGGCTTAATAGTACGAAAAGACATTAACTTTTCTGTAAAAGAATTTGATGTACTTTATATGCTATATTCTAATCCAGGGATGGCTTTTACTAAACAACAGATTTATGAAGCAGTTTGGCATGAAAAAGCAAATGGTTATTTCCACGCCGTGGAAAACACTATTTTTCAAATACGCAAGAAGATAAAAAAGTATTCCAGCGACAAGAATTACATAAAAACAGTAGTTGGATATGGGTATAAATTTGAAGTTTAATCTGCAGGATATAAGGAGCACCGGGTTTGAGGGAGATTCCCCACTAAGAAAATTTCTATGTTCTGGCTACAAAGCCGGAACATAGGTCGGCATCCATCCCTGTTTCTTCCCAATCCTGCAGACCTAATAAGAAATCAGCTAGTGACTTCTTCATCAAAAGTCTTTTTTTAGAGAAATAATCCATTTTTCAATAGCATCCGCCAAAACTATCTGCTGTTGCAATACTGCCATACCAGTCTTAGGGATTTCCGGATCATTCTCTTTCTCTCGAAGATTTTCCTCCAGATAAGTTTTTAATATTTCAATATTTTCCTCAATACTGGCAATACATGATTGTTGACTTTCAGGCGGTAACTTATCCAAATTTACAATTACTGCATTAAAATCTAAAAAAAAGTGAATGGGTTTAGAGGCTGTTTCCATCATAAGCTTTACAAATTCTTTTTCGCCTTCATCTGTTAATGAATAAACTGCTTTTTCAGGCATCTTACCTTCTTTCACAATTTCTCCTTTAATGAAGCCTTTTTCCTCCAACTGAATTGCTTTTTTGTAAATGGATGGTGTACTGATTTTTACCCATTTTGATATATTACGATATTCCACTAATTTTTGAATATCATAGGCTCCCATCGGTTCCTTTTTCAATATTCCTAACACAATTAAATCTATTGTAGCCATAGTTCACCCACTTTCTATATCCACGAAAGCTATAAAATACTTACGGTTATATATACTGTAATTTATAGTATTTGATTTTATACCTCTTGTCAAGGAAATTGCAGGATACACGCTTGACAACTACTATAAATTATAGTAGTATTCTCTCACGTAGTATACTATAATTTATACTACTATAATTTATATTCTTAATTGAAAGGAGTATTTGAAATGAACAAGAATAACAACAAAATGGATTTATTAGGAAATGCACCTGTTCCCCAAGCACTAATGGCTCTTGGTATACCGATAATGATTGGTATGCTTATTAACGCTCTCTACAATTTGGTGGATGCTTATTTCATAGGAGGACTTGGCGAGAGTCAAATGGGTGCAATTTCCATTGCGTTTCCTTTAGGACAAGTAGTTGTTGGTTTAGGTCTGATGTTTGGCAATGGTGCCGCCTCCTACTTATCAAGACTTTTAGGGCGAGGAGATAGGGAAGCTGCAAGTAAAGTCGCCAGTACTGCATTATACAGCAGTGTTTGTATTGGCGCAGTTATTATTATCGGAACTGCAATTTTTTTGAAACCTATTTTAACCATGTTAGGTGCAACAGACACGATTATGCCATACGCCCTTTCTTATGGAAGAATCTATGTTATTTCATGTATTTTCAATGTATTTAATGTAACGATGAACAATATCGTTGCAAGTGAAGGCGCCGCAAAAACAACTATGTGTGCATTATTATTAGGAGCTGTATTGAATATTGGTTTAGATCCTATTTTCATCTATACTCTCGACATGGGGGTTGCTGGTGCGGCAATCGCTACAGCAATTTCTCAAATGGCTTCTACTCTTGTATATTTAATTTATGCATTACAGAAAAAAAGCGCTTTTACATTTTCCATTAAGGAATTTTGTCCTTCTAAGCAGATCATAACTGAAATTCTGAAAATCGGTATACCCACATTGACTTTCCAGCTTCTTACAAGCCTTTCTATCGCATTCATAAACCGGGAAGCTAATATCTATGGAGATGCTGTTATCGCCGGAATGGGCGCTGTTACAAGAATCACTTCAATGGGAACTCTGGTTGTGTTCGGCTTCTTAAAAGGTTTCCAACCAATTGCCGGCTTTAGCTATGGTGCCAAAAAGTTTGATCGGCTCAGGGAAGCAATTAAAACTTCTATCTTATGGTCAACAATATTTTGTGTAGTTGTGGGATTGACAATAGCCCTATTTTCCACACAGATTATTTCGCAATTTACAGAAGGCAATACAGAGATGATTTCTGTAGGTCAAAAATCGCTAATGGCAAATGGATTTTCCTTCTTCGTATTTGGATTTTACACAGTGTATTCTTCTCTGTTTCTTGCACTTGGAAAAGGCACCGCCGGATTCGTTCTTGGGGCTTGCCGACAAGGTATTTGCTTTGTTCCGATCATTCTGTTGCTCCCATCATTCTGGGGCATAAATGGAATACTATATGCACAACCGATTGCCGATGTAATTTCTGCTATTGTTACTGTGTTTATGGCTCTACATCTTCATAAAGAACTGGCAACAACAAAAGAGCATTAAAGCATCAGGCAACATAATAGATCAACACCGTCTGCCGCTTCGAACTGAGGCAATATCACCCTTCAAAAAACAATCACTCCCAGAGGATGTTACTCCCCTGAGAGTGATTGCAGCCTTTGTTTAAGATAACTTACTCAATTATCTGGAATCTCTGGATACACTGAAGCAATGTACTTACCAGTTCCTGATACAGATCTTCATCAAATCTGCCATTCACAATCGCATTCTTAATTAAAAGCGGCTTATATATCTCTAAAATCTTCAGTACCGCATCTGCATTTCCTTCTTTTGCCTTTAAAAGTAATCGTTCAAAATTCATTAGTTTTCACCTCCCATCACCTTGCGGATCTTCCGGATTGCATAATAATAAATACCCTTGCATCGCTCCTCTGATAACCCGTTTAGCCTGCTCATTTCCTCAAAAGTACGTTCTTCAAACACATGCTGGTAAATCAGCTTCCGTTCTTCATCCCGCAGCGTATGAAGCGCTTTCATCAGTCTTTCATCTGACATCTTATTCCATTCTGGATATTTCCCCTGTGCCTCCTGCAATAAAAGCTGCTCCCTCGTTTGGTTCTCCAGCAATTCTTCGATTACAATTCTTGCCTCCATCTGTCCAATATCCTCCAACAGTTCTTCTGCATCAGCCATCTGGATTTTCTTCTCCAGATAATCATGTCGTTTTCCACGGACAAACTGTATCAGATATGCTGTAAAGTGATTTTGTATCTTTGATCCTGTATATGTTTTTTTGTTCATTTGTTTTATCCTCCGAAATTTTTTATCACGTTCCAAAAAATTCCGAGGATGGCGGTGAGCGGCAACAAAACGTGACACTGCCTTCATTTTTTCGAAAAAAAGAAAGGCTGGACCACTCTATTCGTAGTCCAGCCGATACTTCTCTTTCTATGTAATTGTGTAGGATATGCGATGATAGTATCTCATATACTGCATATTCTAACTTCTCTCCGACACATTGTATGGATAAGATTTTTTTAACAGATTCAGTTCCTCTTTGGCTTTTATCTTATGCTGTCCATTCATGTCTGTCGTACTTACTTCCATGTTTCTCTATTTGTGCATGTGTTATTCTGCTTATCATAACGCACTTTAACGCATTTCGTATAGTGTTAATCTACGATAAAATATATGCATTAAGTGAGGTGATATAGATGGTGAAAAAATTATTGGGAGATGCAGTCAGGGAAGAACGTCTCCGCCGCAATCTTTCGCAAAACAGCCTTGCGGAACAGGCAAAGATTTCTTTACGGACTGTCTCTGATATTGAAAACTATATTGGCAATCCACAGTTGGAAACACTTTATGCCTTGGCAACTTACTTACATATTTCCATAGATGCTATATTTTCTAACCAGAAAACGAACCCGGATTCTACCATGCAGCAAATCATGGCAGAACTAAATTCCTGCCCGGAGGAGCAGAAACAGCTTGCCCTTTCTACACTGCGTGGACTTCTGGATGGATTCAAGAACCTAAGTTAAGGCTCTCCCGTATCCTTCATCATCTACACATTATACAAAGACAATCTGTGAGTAATCTGTGAATAGTCTGTGAGTTTTCTGTCTATTCCCATTCTGATACAAAGAACAGGAGAGTACACTGCCATAAGCATGTGTATCTCTCCTGCTTTTTTATGCCCTGCGAAATGCACTGATAGCATCCACTACATTCTGTCTCATAGTCTGATCCATCCGCAGCGGTTCTTCTTCCATCAAATCAACTTCTGTGGGCATTTCTCTATTTATCTTAGAAACGTCCTGCCCTTCCAATACCTTTCTTACTTCTTCCCGGATGATTTGCTGCATCATTGGCCGGAGCATATCCGGTTCCATGCTTATACTGCCATTACCTGTCTCATCCGTTCTTCCCGTATATGCCAGAATTGCCGCAACGATCAGTTTTGCTTTTTTCTCTGTCGTATTCAGAAGTTCTGTCACATACACGTGATCTGGATCCGACTTATCAAAACCAATAGTGAATACAAACGGATTTTTCTTTCCCATAAAATCACACTCCAGCCTGTGTCATGCGATACAAAAGATCATATCCATCGGCATTTGCTTTCATATCCCGGATAAAGGTATGTTTTCCCAACCGGTCTGCCTGCTCTAGAAATCGTTCCAGAAGCACTGCTCCGCCGCCGATAAACACCGTATAAGTAGATTTTGTATCAATGCCCCGCTCTCGGATGCTGTTCAGAAGATCGGTAACAAAATTCTGAACCATGGTTTCTACTGCCTGTACAACAGCTTCCTCATAATACTGCGTTTTTCCCTTGATGATACTGTCGATATCTGCCTCCTCCAGAAGCATGTCATATTCACTGTTAATACTGGAAATGATATCGTTATACATGGTAATCACACCTTTTTCCAGAGAATCACAATAATCCATATCCGGTCTGCCACTTCTCATCAGAAGATAATCAGAAGTAAATCCGCCAATATCAATCCCTACGACTTTCGGAATCTCACGGATTTCCATCATCCTCGTCATCATGGCTGCATAATCCTGCGGAAACGCCATTACATTCTGTATACAGAGGTGATAGACTTTATCGTTGAAGCACAGTTCCTGCACCTTCCCGTCCCCTTTGAAATAGCGTTCATATCTCTCACAAAGCTCTGCAAAATGCTTCGGCGGAAGCCCAATCGGAAGTTCCACCTGAATGACATCCTCCGGCTGGATCTGGCTTTTCTGCTCCAGCTCCATTGCAATGGCAAATAAGGTCAGAATCCAGAATCGGTTCCGGCTGTCCTGCGTCTTGTCCCTCTGGTACGGAATCCGCTTCTCACTAAGGGTATAATACTTTCCCTGATATTTCAGATACTTCTCTCCCCTGGCAGGCTTTTTATCCTGTTCCGTCAGTCCTGTGGTAAAGATAAAATGACAGGTTTTCATGTTCCGGTTCCCGTGATCCACGGCTACTCTTAATTTTTTAATCATAATGATTTCACTCCTTTGTATTTGATACTTATTCTGTACGTAGGAGGTGCCTAGAGTGCAACTCTTTATAATCCATTTTCTTATTTTACCAATCAAAAAATTCAAAAAACAAAAATTAAAAATTATCTTTTTTAATTTTTTAAATAAATGCAACCGTTACAATATTTACTGTGTATCTTATTACAAAGGGAACCTTGGAAAGGAGTCGTGTACATATAGGAAGGCTTATAAAAAAATAATCAGTTTTATCCTAACACTCGTTATGATGCTGTCGCTAAGTGTTAATGTTTTTGCAGCAGAGCCGCTTACAGATGACCCTAATATGATTGAATGGAAGTACACTGTGTTTGCTGACGAAAGCCTGCAGAAAGTTGTTGAAGAAGGTGTTATTCCAAATGCATATGCCCGATATACTTGGCGCGGAATCACATTGAAAAATGGCGAAGTCGCCATATTAACACCATCAAATAACAGTATGGGACTTTATTGTAATAGCGGCAGATACATAACTATAAATTACACTTTGAGCCGTTCTGCTTTTCATCGTTCAAGAGTACGCGCATACGTAGCTGGACCTTCATCAGAATTTGTGCGTGAGATTACAGCAAGTGGTTTGCGTTCAGGATTTACGACACAGGCAACAGATTACTATTACGGCATGGTAACTAATCTGTCCTCTGATGCCTTTACAATCAAATCATTTTCTATTACATTTTAATAGTGGAAAATATTTCAAGTGCTGGTGAGTACTTATCCTGATTTTAATTGAAGCTTTTTAACTTGGTTTCTCGGTTCCCTTTTTTGAAAATACACATTCCCATTATTAAACCACTGCTATAGTATTCACTGAATTTATGAGGTAGAAGCATGTTATTTAACATAGATGAGAAACAACTGATGCTCGAACTAAAAAATAAAGATGAGCGCGCTTTAAAAATATGTATGAACAAATACTACAGATATGTTGTATACATAGTCGAGAATATTATTGGAAGTGCTTTGCCATATGAAGACAAGGAGGAGGTCGTGTCTAATGTTTTTGTAGCTCTATGGAATTACAGTGCAGATTTAGATACAGATAACTACAGCACATTCAAACCCTATTTAGGAACAATCGCAAGAAACATGGCAAAAAACGCATTACGAAAAACCTCTAAGATGCATTTTGAAAATTACGAAGATGCGTTTCAGGTTGGAACGAACGAACATATTGAATACGGGCCGTTAAAAGAAGAAGTAATCAAATGCTTAAAAGAAAGCATATATGAACTATCAGTTGACGAAAGAAAATGTTTTATCTCGTACTACTATTACACTAAGACAATCGCTGTAATAGCAGAAGAAACCGGATTAAAAGAATCTACAGTAAAATCCAAACTGTTACGCGGACGTAAAAAATTAAAACTAAAAATGGAAAAGAAGGGATTTAGATATGAAGACTGTAAAATTTTCTTTGAATGAGTTAATGAGTGAAATTGATGAATCTTTTATTGAGGAAGTGTATTTTCATGATTGCAATAAAATACTGAAAAAATATTCCAAACAAAAGATACGTCAAAATGTATTTTGTAAAACAGCTTCAAAACATAAGCCTTTAAAGTTCACTTATAGAACTGCAATTATTGTAACTGTGGTTTCAGTGTTTTTGTGTATGCCTGTATATGCTGCAATCAGTCATCTGTTAACATCGGCTTTAATTGATGACAGCAATCGACATTTAATCGGGACAGAAACCAATGATAGAAGCTACATCATATTAAAAGACGGTGTATATACCAATGAAAATGGGAAAGTTGTTGATATTGAGGAATTAGCCAAATCTTCATCAGAATTTCCTGAAAGCAGAATTGTTAAAAGCAGTCTGATGCCTAATTTCATACCATCATCAATAGTAGAGATTCCTACTGATAAATCAGATGAAATGTATATCATTCCAGAAATAATTCTAATCAACAATTCACTTTGTGTACTTACACAAGACAATGGAAAGGGATGGGAACTAACTGATAAAGATAATATAGTCATTTCGTTTGATAAATATAAATCAGACATTACAGTATCCCAAGATTTGATTATCGGTTATGTAAAAGACGGGATAATGTATGAAGGAGAAGTGTTCGATGAACTGAGTGGAAAATATAGTTTCTCACCAGATGAAAAAGGGGAATATTTTTTCTATCTGCTTAGCGGAAGTTCCGATTATCTATCTCTTAAAAGCGGTAATCTGGAGGTAAATTAAATGTTGCTTTTGCGGGACTTCAGCATACCAATTAACTTTAGTATAAGGACGGGAAGACCTCTTCCGTACAGGAATAGGTCTTCTTGCTGTCTCCGTGCATGCTTTAAAGTATAAATAGGCTTTAATCTGGATACAATTTCAACTGCATCGTTGATACACGCTGTGTTTATCTCGTTTACTGTATCATTCATAAGAATTTAATTGGTTATGTTTATTGTGATGATAGAGTAGCCTTTGTTTTGAACATCTTCCTTGAAAGATTTGTAAACGATACTGTAGATTATCATATTCATTATGTCGGCGTAGATTCTTTAGATGAAGAATGTATTGAATGCAGAAAATACTCTGATTATTGTGAACATATTTTACCTGCTTTCTGGATAGATGACGATTTTTGTGAATAATGAAACACTGGTGTTTGGTTATTCAAAATTTAAGCTGATAGATACTGGTGTTAAGTATATTAATCCGAAGCATTTTTCCGTAAAAAACTTTGTAAAGTATTGCAGATTCAATAAAGAGTGAAATTACAGTAAAATAAAAGATAGTTTTTTCGTTCCTTTGTTATGCCATTGTTCTACGCCGGAATCTTTTCTGCCATCTCCGGCAGGCACTTCTCAAATAATTCCCGATATCTTCGATACCCTTCATCCCGGAGTGGACCTTGCAGTGATGTCAGAGACCAAAGGAGAAGCTCTTCCTCTTCCACAGCATACGGAGAGGTATAGACAAATTTTTTCCCGTCAAAATGCGGTTTTGATAACTTCAGTATTTCCGTAATCTCTCCTTTTGTTTCCGCCTGCATAATCATTTCCACTTTCTTCCGATGGAACTCGCAGACGATGCTCTCCAGAAATCCCTGCTTCAGATAAAATTCCGCCCTTCTATAAAGTTTTACAAGAGCCTCCACTCTTTCATCAAATAACTTGTCCTTTTCACTGACTATCATCTGTGCCAGTGCGTTTGCATGTTCCATAACCAATGCTGTTCCCATTACATTTCCTCCCATAATAAAAGCTGGCATAAGAAATTTCTTCTCACACCAGCACGATTCTTTTATTCCTCTGTGATGATCTCACTGCTTAATTTTCCATGTACCAGATAGCGATAATTCCGTCTGGAATTGACACAGGTAGACAGCGTAACTATCCGATCCGTTGCCGACAGCTCGGTGCCGGTATCATAATCCCTATAAGAAGACACCGTATCCAGAAACGTCTGAAAATCTTCCGCTTCCGGGAAATGATACCTATATCCCTCACTTCCGGTTCTTCCCGCATAGCAGGAAAAGATACGATACTTGAGGATCTTGTCCGGCAAATAGAGATAAAACTCCGGATGTTGTTCAAATAGCTCTTTGTCTTGGTACTTATCCAGAGTTCCGAACATGCTCCCGTTTTTCATATTATGCCCGTACACGATCGTATTCTGATCCGTAAAGTCCGGCTGATTATGGCAGTCCACAAAGATGCTCCCGTTGATATTGGATTCTCCCGAAAAAAGGTGATGAAGATAATATGCATTATCTTTCCCCTGTACCACCGGATAACTAATATCCAGTGCCGGAATCTGAATCCACGCTATGACATCCGGATTAACCGCTTTTAAACCTGCAAAATCAATTTCTAGATACCTATTCTTAGGTTCCTCCTTTTCTTTCTCAGACTCCGGTGATTCTTCTTCCTCTGGTTCCTGAACATATTCCTGCAGTTTCTCGTAACTTACGTCCCCTTTCTGATACTTCAGATAAGCACCAAAGAGTTTTCCTGCCGCTGCGAGAAAAACAAGCAACAGGCAGATAATGAGTCCTGCAAGAACCGTATTTCCTTTTTTTCTCATGATTGTTCTCCTTTCGGAAGAGCCGAAGTCTGTGCCCCGGTTCCTTCCTTCTGTTTGATGGCGGCTAAATAGTCATCAATCCCCTTGTGTTTCCCGTTCCACTCCCCGCTCTCGTCCATATCCCAGACCATCCGGTTCATCGGCAGGGAAAGCTCCCGGCAGATTTCATAGACCTTATTGCAGCCGTTCTGGATAATCCTCCGTTTCTCCGCCTTATGCTGGCAGATAACAGGGGAACGCTCAAAACAGACCGCACACTTACTGTCATGCTTATTGCAGGCTACTTTCATCTTCTTATCCATGTCATACGCCTCCAAAAGCTGTTTCATCCCATATCCTTTCATCCGCTCCAGCACCGGTTTCAGATTCCGGTACTGGTTCACTCCGGCAACGCACACAAAGGTAGCGCCGGACAGATAATGGGCTATGGTCCCTTTTAAGGCTCCTTCGGTCAGATAGACACGTTCTGCGGCAAGATCACCGATCACATGTACCGGACTTCCGGAGGAAACTCCCTGGTCATAATTGACACTGGACAGCCAGATATATTTTTTCGTGTCAGTCACATGATCTACCCGGATCTGAAAACCCTGGATGAACCCGTCCAAAGAAACTATGGGAATCAGGATTCCTGAGTTTTCTGCTTTGAAGTTAATCGTCCAGTTTCCGTCTGTATCCCGGTAGAATCCCGGCACGCCTTTCACCATATATCCTTCTTCTGCCAGCCTTTTGACCAGCTTCTTCATTCCAAACAGCGGGACACTCCGGTAACGCTGTGCTTCGATCTGTTCCGGTTTTAATCCTCGTCTTTGCAGATCCTCCTGATGCTTCCTGTTAAGCGTGAGCATGGACAGCATTCTCTGATACGTCCGGTGGATTTCCTCTATGGGTGCAAGCTCTGCCGTTGCCTTTTCTTCCTGTACCGGCGTTGCTTTGATATAATCCGTCCGGTATTCTCCTTTTCCTAATGCTTCCCGGATCTGCTGATTTGCTTCGGAGAGTGTAACATTGTGCAAATCCGCATAAAGCTTCAGCATCCCCCCGGACGCATCACAGCGGTTGCACCGGAATACATTCTTTTCCACATTGATATTCAGTTTTCCATGCGTCTCTCCACAAAACGGGCAGTCATAATAGTTTCCCCGCCGCTTTCTGAGATGCAGCACCTGCACCACATCCAGTATTCCATAATCAAACCCAGACATATCATAATACATCCCGGTCTCTTCCTCCTTTCCCCCGCAGAAAAAAGCTCTCTGCGGGGTTCTTCCTTAACCAGCCATCGGCATTGCTTTTTGTAAAATTACCTTTGCTGCCGCCGGAACCAGATTGTTCGGTCCGGAATATTGCTCGGCAAACCACTGGATCGTTGACGGGCTTTCAACTGCCACCTGTCCCATGGTCTTTCCGCCGTATTTTCCCTTTCCCGGAATCACAGTCCCGACTGCCATTTCATAGTTCATGTGTTTCATCAGTTCTTCTACCGGAAGGGACGTATCCAGATTCTGTAATGCTCCCTGCAGCATCTGTCCGGTCTTTGGCGGCGTAGAGGCAGCCGGAGCGGAACCGTAGCCAGGCATTTGTCCACTGCCATGGTAAATGGTGCTTCCCGCCGCCTGTGCCTGCTGATAGAACTGATTCATCATCTGCTGGCCTGCATATTCCGGCTGACCTGGCATCTCTCCATAAGTTGGCATAGGGGCATTTGGCATGACACCCGAATCCGGCATGGCTGCATTTTCCATGGCACCTGAATCCGGCATCTGTGGATTCTGATATGGAATTCCGGCATCTACCTGTGCAGGATCATTTTCCTCTCCCACATCCGCAAACTGCACACCATATCCGGCATCCGATAATGCCCTTCCTACGGCTGCTGTTTCTGCCATTTCCAGAAATTTGTCTCCAAACTTCGGGTCATCGCTCCGGAATTTCTGCGAAAAGGAATTGGCTACATAATTGTCTTCCTGATCACATTTATCCAGATAGATACGTGCTTCCACAACTGCCATGTTCTCTGTGAAAGTGATAATCCGGCTGATGATCTTTCCTGCCGGATTGACCAGACGAAACCATAGCTTCCGGTATTTCACATCCAGATAAAGCTGCTCCTCCTGCCCTTCTTCTCCAATCTTTCTTGCCAGTTCCATCGGATGGAAGCCATCCACACGGTTCAAAGCGGCAACTGCCTCTGATTTCTTATACAATAATTCTTTCATTCTCTGCTCCTTTCATTTAGAAAAGCAGACGTTCCCCTATATAAGAGTAATAGTCCGCTTATTTCAAAAATTGAAAAATATTTTTAAACAACAAGTTTTAACTGCTCCATTTCCGGTTTCTGTTCACTCTGATACTGATCGTAATACTGTACGATCCGCTCACTCAGAATGGTGTTCCTTGTCCCGCTGTCATCCGTATGGATTGCCTGACAGACTGCAGCCCATTCCCCTACCAGATAAACCTTGCTTTTCGCTCTGGTCACTCCGGTATAGAGAATATTGCGCTTCAGCATCATATAAAAGGCTTTTACCCAAGGGATGATGACAACCGGACATTCGGAACCCTGTGCCTTATGGATGGTTGTTGCGTTAGCATGTTCGATCATTTCCATCTGGTCAGCTTCATATTGCACCTGCCGCCCATCCGGGAATCCGATCACTGCCCTGGCATTTCCATCCTCATCCGTGATACAGTCCAGTATCCTGCCCAGATCGCCGTTACTCGCCATCTCGGTATTTTTATTCTGTAAAATCTTATCGCCAACCCGGAACACCTGACTGCCGATATGCAGTTCCTTCTTCCCTGCGATTGGCGGATTTACAAAATCCTCCAGAGATTTGTTCAATTCATCCACTCCGGCAGCACTGCGTTTCCGATACGGAGTCAGGATCTGTACCTGATCCATGCCGTTTTTTGCAATCTCGTCCAGATAAATCCTCCGGACAATCTCTGCCGCTTCATCTGCTCCTTTACAGGCAATGAACTGAAAATCCTCCCCAAAGCTCAGATTAGTCTTATTCTCCTGCATCAGTTTTGCATTATAAGGTATGCTGCTCAAAGCGCCCTGCCGGTAAACCAGATCCAGTACCGTGACCGGAATCAGCCCGCAGGCAATCAGTTGCCGGAACACATCCCCGGCTCCTACGGATGGAAGCTGGTTCTTATCCCCGACTAAAAGGACTCTGGCATGTCTGCTAACCCGCCGGAAAAATTCATAGGCAAGATGCATGTCCACCATGGACACCTCATCTACATTTAGAAATCCGGCAGACAGGTACTCAAAATCCGGTTCAAAATCCGTATCATCTCCCAAAAGCCCCAGGGCCAGATGCATCGTGGATGCATTTTCACAGCCGGTACTCTCCACCATACGTCTTGCCGCACGTCCGGTCGGAGCCATAAGCTGTACCTCTGACCTGCATAACGCCTGATGGATATAGAGAATCACCTTGAGAACCGTTGTCTTTCCGGTTCCGGGACCTCCGGTAATAATACTGATGGGATGTGCAAACACCATCCGCACTGCCTGTTTCTGTGTTTCTGACAGCGTGATCCCCAGTGTCTTCTGTGCCTTTTCCAGCTCCGGTTCAATGGACAGCAAAACCGGCTTCTCCAAAAGCCGTCTGGCTATCATGGAAGCGGTCTGTGTTTCTTCTTCATACTGCCGGATAGAATAGATCCGTTCTTCCTCCACAACAATGCTTTTTTGCAGCACCAGCCGGTAAAGCACCTGACTGACATCCTGCTCCGATACTGCCATGACCTGCAGATCCCGGTTCAGTATTTCCAGTGCTTCCCTGATAACCTCCTGACGCTGCTTAAACAGATGTCCTTCTTTCATTGCCTGATTCATGATATGTCCGATGCACCCGGATATCCGCATGGGATCATTGAGTGCACAGCAGCACTGTCTTCCGATCGCATCCACAGTCAGAAACCCGAAGCCTTTGACTGCACTCAGCATGTAAGGGCGGTGCCGGATAATATCCACCGATTCATTTCCGAATTTCTTCAGAATCATATTCACTTTTTTGGGTGTTACCTTAAAAGGCGCCAGAAACGTCATCAGTTCCCGGAACACCTGGTTTTTTCCATAGGACTCCACAATAGCAGCCAGCTTCTTCTCGGAAATTCCACGGATCTTCAAGAGTTCCTGCGGGTTGTTTTCCATGATTTCCAGTGTCTGAAGCCCAAACTTCCGGAAAATAGTATCTGCCATCTTGGGACCGATACCTTTGATTGCACCGGAAGAAAGGTATCCTAAGATACCCTCCTTTGTCCGTGGTACAACCTCCATGAAATTTTCCACCTGATACTGAGTTCCATGCTCTCCGCTCTCCCATCTGCCTTCCATCTCAAGCTCAATCTCGTCTGTAAGCGGAAGACCGAATCCAATCGCTGAGAAGCCGATGATATTCCGGGATGCCAGATATTTGTCTCTGGCTGACAGGGGGACAGACGTATCCTGTGTGGTGAATATGGCAATCGTATACCCATTCTCCTCATTCTGGAAAATCTTATGTTTAAATCTGCACCTCATTGTTTATATCCCTCCAGCTTTTTATCCGCATCCGTTCATTTGGTTTTCTCATTACGCCGCCTCCTTCTTAATTCGGAAAGTACGGCTCTCCGTTGTTTTTGTATATTCCTCATAGATATCCGGATGCTGGTTTTTCAGCTTCTCCATCTGGTCTTTCCCAACCGAAGTACGTCTGGTCGGATTATAGGTAATACGGTAACGGTTCGTACCGTCCTCCAGCACTGCCTTGCAGCCCTGCCCCAGCTGTTCCACAAAAGGAACACTGATTGCCCGCTGTTCTGCTTCGATTTCCTTTTTCCGTTTTTCCAACTGTGACTTTTCCTCCGAAAGGGTAAGATACTTCTCAAGATTTTTTGATTCCAGACCGGAAAGCACAATTTCCGGAATAGATTTGTCTGCAAAACCACCATAATTACGGATATTTGCCAGAACCAGATCGGAATTCCCGTTATGCGGCGGTACTACATTTTTCAATACATGTTCCTGCCAGAAATACGTTTCCTGATCAATGATGTCTTCTTCCTCAATCAGATCACGCTCAATGGTGCGATACACAAACTCATTCTCGTTATTTCCATACAGGCATGCGATAAAGGCTTTCTGCATATTCATCACAGACAGATAATGCCTTACCTGCAGCACATAATGAGCTGGAATACCCTCATCAGCCCACTTATCTTTCGCATTATAATTGCAGGTTTTACATTCCAGAATCGCAAATGTCCCATCCGGCATACGAACAAAAAAATCCACATCTGCAAGCATGAACGGATATAATGGATGCCGGAACATGACACGTACCGGAAATACTTCCAGTCCGGTCTTTTTGGAAAAGATTTCTGCCACCAGATCTTCCAGCCGGTGTCCGACTTCCTTGGCAACCCAGTTGCTTTCCTCTTCCTCCTGAATGACCGGCTGCACACCTGTTTTGTTGTAAAACAGATCCCGGATAGTGGCAAATGGAGAGATCCCCATGATTGCCGCTACATCACTGCCGCCGATTCCTTTTTTGCGGTATTCCAACCAGTCTTCTCTTGACAGGTTACTGATATCCACAACCTTTTCCGGTGTATACTCTGCTTTGTTATTCATTCCAATTCCTCCTAACATTTGACTGCTCCATAAACGTCATATTTTTTCCAGTCTTTTATAAGCGCCTTCGTAATATCCTCCTCCAGCTTCAGGATGCCCTGTCCGGACATTCCTTCACAGGCTGCAAAAAAGGAGGCTTCATTCATGGCATAATAAAGATCATGTGCCGTACAGGCACCTTCCCCGTTCTGGGATACAAATAGCTCCACCACCTCATTCCGGATCTTCTGTTTAATGCCAAGTTCCTTCATCAGCAGCTTCAGGCAGTTCACCGGATTACGGATCTCAATGTCCATAAGCTGAGTAAGATTCTTCATCGCATCCACATAGCGGGCGCATACCTGCTCCAGATTTTTCCGGAAGTCCAGAATCGTTGCCCCTTTATCGTGAGCCAGCTTGATTGGACTTCCCAGACTGATAACGCCGTTTGGTCCGTCTGTCAAAAGCATCGGATACAGATTTGCACCGCTCGCTGCCACGTCAGATGTGGTAAAACGAAGTGCCGGTGACAGGATCTTCTCATCCATTCCGTGTGCATCCAGTGCTTTTCGGTAAGTATCCAGAAGTTCCTGACTTCCTCCGAGCTTCCACATGGCAGATACAATGGAATGGTCATAGATACCAGAGCCCTCCATGTAAACACTGCCTTTGAAATTCAGATTCAGATATTCGCAGGTTGTCTCAAACATGGCTTTCATATCAAGGATGCAATAATCATGTTTATCCCCGCCATGTACTGCGGAAACCTTTCCGTCCGCAATCTTAATCAGGGCATCCCCTTTTGCAACCCGCAGGCAGTAATTGACTACCTTCGCATATGTTGCCTTATCCAGCTTGCGAAGCCCGTCTCCATTGACACCTGCGCGGCTTAAAATGGTGCGGATGGCACAGTCACGTACCGGATAGGATTCTCCTCTCATTTTCAGTACAAGCTGCGTATTCTTCTCTGTATCCTCCAAAATTTCTTCCATGGATGCATCTGCCGCATCCAGATTTTGAGCCTCCTTTTCCAGTGGTGCCAGCCGTAACGTATTCGTTGGCTTTCTGATCCATTTGGCATTTCTTCCTCTCTCTGCCAGAAACTCCAGCAGATCTTTTACTTCTGCAAAGGATCTCTCAAATCCATCTGCATACACTCTTGCTTCATTCATGTTCTTATTCCACCTTTCTTAAAATAATATTTATCCATCAACAGCCGAAGCTGGTTGTGGCATGCAACTATGCCGAAACCTAAATGTAAGCACAAAAAAAGAATGAAAAGAGAGTCTTTTCTCTGTTCATTCTTAAAAGTCTGGTTTCTTCCTGAAAAAACAAAAGTGCCACGCAGCCAAAAAAGGCATACCGTGACACTCACTACAAACATAAACTACTTATGCCAGGAATCAGCTCCTGCTGTTTCCTGTAAGTTTGGAGATTCTTATGAATCCCGAAACTCCCCAAAAAGGGTGTGCATAAAATAAACTATATCAGTATACTAGCACAAGATATTCCTCATGTCAATTCAGGCTTATACTATATATGGTGTTTATATTTGTTCAAAATACTACATCTATTTTTCTACTACGAATTCAATCTTCTCTTTCAGATACTCCCGGCAGCCAAACCGAACCGTTCCACACTGCTTTGACTCCTCTTTCGCCTTTTCATTACAGCAGTCCAAGTAGGGACAATCGTTACATTGATTCCGCAGTGCTTCCTTCGCCCATTCAATTTCCTGCTCATTTCCTATAATCCGCACAGACATCCACTTCCTTTGCTATCATCATACCCCAAAATCCATTTTCTATCATCCATAATTTCTTTTTTTGTATCATTTTAGTAAATTACGGTTATATTACGGAATAATCACTATATTTCAAATATATCTCTATTTTATTCCGTAATTTGCTGTAAGTAAATAGTTTAAAATGTGGAAGAGAGGTGTAAATGTATGGATAAAAACTTTATTGGAGAACGCATCAGCGAACTGCGTTTAAAGAAAAATGTATCTGAATATCAGATGAGTCTGGATCTTGGCAAAAATAAAAGCTACATCCAGTCCCTCACTTCCGGACGTTCTCTGCCTACCATGCAGAGCTTTCTGGATATCTGTGACTATCTGGAAGTCACTCCTCAACAGTTCTTCGATTCAGAGCTGCACAATCTTCCTCTGATTGACAAAGCAACTGATCTGATGAAACAACTCGATGACGAGGATATGCTTGCGCTCATTTCCATGCTGAATCGTCTGGCTCTAAAACGCAAATAGATTTCCGTGGCTGCCAAATCAAGGCAGCTTTTATTTTTATCATTTTTTCTTAAAATTTTTCAATCTTAAAGAAAAGCCCCCTATTCCTTAATTGAATGGGTAATATATCCATTCGCCGTACCTTGAAAACAAAAGAAATCTTTCGGGAGATTGATATAGGTGACTGCAGATAGTTTGCATCTTCGCACGCCTGCAGCTTAATAGTTACAAAGTAACACCGTTTTACGTGGCCGGAACGGGCATAGGAACTGGCTTCTGAAAGAATAACATAGACTTTTGGGATTTTAGCTTATAGCGCTTTTATTAGAGAACTTTTACTCAAAATTTGATATAATAATAGACAGGTATCAAGTTGATTCCCTGTCTGTGGAAAGGAGATTCATGATAACTGTAACAAAAAGGGATTTGATTGAATTAGGCTACGGTCCTTCCTTTGCTGCTGATATTATCAAAAAAGCAAAGGAACTTATGGTAGAAAAGGGGCATACCTATTATCAATCCAGAAAATTAGACAGGGTTCCAAAAGAAGCCGTTGAAGAATTATTAGGGATTACTTTGCCCGATAAGCAAGAATGATCGTGCTTTTTGCATTTTAGTAAGGAGTGAAATCATGGCAAAAGATCCAATTAAAAAAGCAGAAAACGGCACTTATTATTTTCGAGCCAACCTCGGATATCATCCTGTAACCGGAAAACAGATTCAAAAATACCGCAGCGGATTCTCAACAAAAAAAGAAGCCCGTGCCGAGTATTCCAAATTGATTCTTGCATCAACGGAAGAATTAGCTGATAAGAAGGAAGACATTACCTTCAAAAAGTTTATTGAAGAAATCTATCTTCCGTGGTACAAAACTCAGGTGAAAGAAAGTACCTACAAGAATCGTTACTCGACCATTCAAAAACACTTTGCCTATTTCTACAAGAAGAAAGTGTCCGAAATAGAAGCGATAAATGTACAGACCTGGCAGCTCAAGTTGGCAAAACAATTCAGTCCAAACTATGTACGCATTGTTCAGGGAATGTTATGTTTAGCTTTTGACCGGGCGATTATCCTCGGACTTGCAAAGAAGAATCCTGCCCGCATGATCGGCAATATCAAATCTAAAAAAGTAAAGATCGACTTCTGGACTTTGGAGGAGTTTCAGAAGGTAATATCCCTGCTGTACAAAGGTGACTACTACGAGCACTATCTCTTCATCTCGTTCTGGCTTTTATTTATGACTGGAATGCGTATTGGAGAGGCTGCCGCCTTACAGTGGGATGATATTGATTTTGAAACAGGTATGCTGATTATTAGTAAAACACTGTACTATAAAACAATGAATGACTACAAATTCGTTGAACCTAAGACGCAGGCAAGCAACCGTACCATTTATATTGATGCTGATACCATCAAGGAATTACAAGAATGGAAGGCGGTCCAGGCAAAGGTTTTACCAAATTGTGGATTCGTACTGAGTTATAACAGTACACCCACCAGCAAAACAACGCTTCCAAGAGCATTAGAGAAATTGGCAAATTTAGCTGGTGTCCACAGAATCAAAATTCATGCCCTGAGACATTCGCATGCTTCCCTGCTTATCAGCATGGGCGAAAATCCACTGCTGATTAAAGAGCGTCTTGGACATGAAAAAATACAGACGACACTAGGAACTTATGGTCATCTGTATCCAAACACCAATATTGAGATTGCAAAGAAGCTGACCGGGGTTCTCAGCTACCAGTCAGCTTCTCAAAGTATTGCTAATTATACCAGTAATCAGCATACTGCAATGTATCACAAAGAAATATAAAAATGCAATGATAATGCAATTTCAAACACCCAAAGCCGCAAAGCCCCGTGGTTACGGGCTTTGTAGCCCAGCGTCAACTATTCAAACTCGATTTCGACAACCTTCCATATGCCGAAAAATAAGCGATTTTCCGGCAATATAAGGCAATATAGCAACCTATAAAACAACAAAAAAATACGCAGGTGTGCAATCAGTGTGCAATCAAAACTATCGTCTTTCAAAACAAAAAACTCGTTATCAACTGGGTTATGTCCCCATTTGTAACGAGTTTTTCATTAACAAAATTATTTACCTGTTTTCAAAAACCCTGCGAGCCAGAAACCCGCAGAGTCGTAAAACCGTAAAGCCGTCTAAGTGGTTATCTATCTTGCCGTAGAAACGCTACCTGCAAGCCACTCCTGCACCATCTGGGCGTTCACTTTCAAGATTTTTGCGATTCTATCTACCGTCATGCCGTCTTCCGCCATGCTTTTGGCATTCTCTCTTTTCTCTTCCAGTCTTCCTTCCTCCACGCCTTCCAGACGCAGGGCTTCCATTTCCTTGCACATATGCTCCACTCCTTTCTCGGTCTCTTTCAGTTCGTGCACGCGGTCTTTCAATGCTCCCGCCTGCATCTCTTTCGCTTCCTTCACACGGAAATCGTGCATCAGTCTTCCAAGCTCGCCGCCATCGTCCTTGCTCGAATCCACGTAGATGAAGTGTTCCTCGTCCCCGAACTCCTTGCCGTTCTCGCGGATTATCCGGTCGATATGGGCTATCGGAAGTCCGTGCCCCAGTGCGTCTTTCAACGTGACGAATATCACGTAGGTTTCCGGGAGCTTATCGAAGTTCTTTCCCGTATCCAGCACGTTGGAATCCATCATCCCGAGGTTGTATCTGGCACGTTTCGGGTGCGCCCCCTCATCGTCTTGCTGTATCTCGACGTTGAAGATGCGTCCGCTTCCATCCTTTGCCACACAGTCCAGCACGACACCTCTGCCATGCATGTTTCTGAAATCCACCTGCGTCTCATTGTCGATGACGGTCAAATCCTTGTCCTCCATGATGATTCTAAGAACGTACTCGCAGGCTTTCTTATCCTTGAATACATTCCGCGCGAAAATATCGCTCATCACGGTCAGATTCTTAATCGTTTTCTTGTATCTCTCCTTATGCTTAAGCATCGTTTCTTCCTGATTCATCGGTGAAGACCACCTCCTGTTCGACTCACAAGAAGGTATCAACCATCTTGCTATATATATATTTTACAAGAAAGCCAGTAAACATTCAAGACTTGTATTTTCCCCGCCGAAAGGACAAAATCCTGCGGCTTGCGCGGAGTGGCCGGGGTCTGGGGCAGCGCCCCATTTAAGCAATCTCCGTGCATATAATGAGCGGTCGCGGTGCCCGACGGGAAAGCCCCTCGCTTTTCCTGCGTCCGGCGCATCGCGGCAGCGAAGGCGAATGCACGGAAGTCGGAGCCGGTCAACTTTTCCGTTCCAAATGTTTCCGTCAATCCGCCTGCGGATTTATGAAAGATTTGTGGGCGGGATGGTTGAGGGGCGAATCCCTCTACCCGGACGAGAAAAGGGTCAACGTTCGCAAATAGGCGCAAATGGGTTCATTTGATGCCAAATGGTGTCTTTTTCTATCATCGGCATCTCTGCCTTGGCAGTTTCTACCTGCATGTTCGTGTATAGGGCAGAGGGATAGAAAAATAGCCTGCGTTATAATCTGTCCCCAAGGAGACGGCATTCTTGCCGCTTCAAAAAGCAGGAAATCGGAAAAGAAAGGATGATGCCACATGGCTCAGGATTTCGGCGATGACATGGGAAACGCCCTCCTAAACTTCGTCACAAGGCAGGTGGAGAACTACTTGCGGTTCGGACGTGGCAGGGAACGTGCTTTTGACTGGTGGCAGCGCCATTATAAGAAAGAAGGGAACACTCCCGCGCAGGCAAAAGCCATGGCTGAGAAGCAATCCTCTCGTGAGCAGGTGGTCGTGCCCTTTGGTACTTCCGAGGAAGCCGCCTACTATGCGCAGGTATGCCGCGAGAATGGTACCTATGCCGCCGCCTACACGGACAAACAGGGAAACGGATTCCTTGCCTTTGCCAAGGAGGATGCTAAGACCGTCGCAGGGTATGCCCCGCAATTTAAGGACGTGATGGCGCGTCTCGATGAGCAGCGTATCACCGACGCACTGAATCACGCGGAACCCGTGAATAAGAAGACCATGGATTCCCTCACAGAGCTGACAAGCTATCCCGACCTCCCGGCAGAGGACGTAACGGTCATTCCGGTCACCATCCGTTACAAGGATGCACCAGACGAGACTTACGATATGCTCTTTAGCGAGCAGGATACCGAAAACCTTAATATCGACGATTCGATTTTCTTCTCCGGTTACTCCCACAAGGAGCTTACCGAGATGGTTGGTCGTGAGACCCATGAGGATTTCGATGTGATTTCTGTCGGTGCCCCCTACAAGGTTCACGCGACGCAGGTGAAAACGGATGCCCCGGAAAAGACCTATGACGCGCCGGGAAAGGATGCACCTGCCCGCAGCGATAAGGTTGCCACACTTCGTCCCGAGGACACCGCCATCCATACCCAGAACATCCGAAACGCTGCCCAGAAGGCAAGGGAAGACTGCACGGACTTTTCCGACTTCGAGCGCAAGATGAACGCGCAGGGCTTCGGCGTGACCGAAACCAGCAAGGGTGAGGTCATGGTCTACGAGCCTGCAAGTCTGAATACGGACGGTTCGGTACCGGCGTATGAGCGCGGTCGCGACTGGCCGGTCTCTGCGGAGACGTTAAAGAACCGGTACGACCTCGATGTAACCCACAACTGGTTCGAGCAGAATACCCCGAAGAACACTGGCACCCTCCCGGATGGAGACCTTGCCATGCAGAATGCGCGTCTGGCGCAGGAGCAGATGCGTGACGAACAACAGATGCTAGAGCCGGTTGCATCCGACGGTTCCATGGATAACGACGGGCGCACGCCCGACCCGAACTCCGGCATTGAGAGCCACGATGGTGCAGATACCGATTCCCGCACCGCCGTCATGGACGCGGAGCAGACCGGAAGTGAGATTCGTCCTTCCGACATTCGCAAGGAGCAGCAATATGATTCCGAGTCCTATTCCCTCACGGGGGAAGCACGGGATATGACCGCTGCCAAGAACCAGATGGATACGGAGACGAAGGCGCAGGAAACCACGCGGGAGCATGGTTCGAGCCTGCCCTTTATACCCATTAACGGCGAAGACGCATTGTAAGGAGATAAACCATGACCCTCAAAGACAAATTGCCGGACAGGCTGAAATGCTCCCCGCTTCTTACCATGGAGTCGGACAGCGATATCGAGACCATCGCAGAATCCATCGTGAACCTTTCCGATTCAGATGGGGACTTCTTTAAGAAGACGGAAAAACTTCTTCTGATGGCAGCCCTTGGATATTTAAGGGACTGGTGCGAGCCTTCCCAGTGTACCATCGGAAACCTCATCTCCCTTCTTGATGCCGCCCTGCCAAAGGACAATGAAACCCATACCACCCTCGACAACCTTTTCTATGAAATGAAGTCCGGGTGCAAGCGCGTGAAATCGGAAGATGGCATCACGACCCTTTGGGAGCCTTCCGCCCTTTCCCGTTGCGACGGTCTCACTCCGCGCGATTCCAACGGTATTGATGTGTCCGAGGATTTTTCGCTCACCTGCTATGAAGGATTCCGCCACGCGGCCACGCGGGAGACGCGCACGAGTATTGTGACCACGCTCCTGCTTGTGCTGGAAGCAGTGGAAAAGGAGGATGCATATGGCAAATAGCGCGAACCCGGAAATCAATAAGAAGATTGCCACCTCGGCACTCGGTACCCTCTTCATCGCCACGGTCTTCTTCTATCTCGGTGACCGTTATGCCGAAACCCTCGTCACCTATCCGGGGCAGATTTTCGACCATCTGGGCGATGCCATGCTCACCATGTGGGAGACCATAGGGGATGCGCCGTTTGCCCTCGATATGACCAGTAACTCCCTGCTGTTTGGCGGGGCTTGCTTTCTCATTATCTGGATGATTTGGCTTCGCTACGTGGCGTTCATCGGAAACTATCGTTCCGGCGAAGAATCCGGTTCCGCCCGCTGGGGCACTTTGAAGGAAGGAAAGAAGTTCAAGGACTTGCAGACCGAAGACAACAATCTTCTCTTCACCAAGAACTTTGGCCTTGCCCTGCACCGCCCCAAGTTCGACCCGGAATATGACCGCAACCTAAACGTCCTCGTGGTCGGCGGCTCTGGCTCCGGTAAGACCTTTAACTACGTGACACCGAACATCTGCCAGCTCAACACCAGCTACTTCGTCACCGACCCAAAGGGAACCCTTCTTAAGGATGCCGGATACCTGTTCACGGACAACGGCTATAAGCTCAAGAGCTTCAATACCATCAACCTTGATGAGTCCATGCACTACAACCCGTTAAAGTACGTGAAGACGGATACCGATATCCTCTCCTTCGTGAACTGCTTCATTATGAACACGAACCCCGAGGGGAAATCGAGCGGTGACCCGTTCTGGGAGAACGCCGAAAAGATGCTCTACACGGCGCTCATCGCCTTGTTGCGTGACTGGTTCCCGGCGAAGGACTACAACATGTCCTCGCTTCTCACGCTCCTCTCCCTTGCGGAAGCACGAGAGAACGATGAGAACTTCAAGTCCGCTCTTGACCTCATGTTCCTCCAAATCGAGGAGGGCAAGAAATACAAGCAAAACGACGGCTCTTCTCCTGACACTGCGGGAAATGCCGGTCTCTCAAGGAGCTTTGGCACCAAGCAGGCAGATAACGGCTGGTCTTGGGTGCCCAGTAAGTTCAAGCGCAACTCCGACGGTGTGAAGCCCGCCGACTGCGGGGGACTTTCCGCCGACGAGGACTTCGCCCTGATGAACTACAAAAACTTCAAGGTGGCCGCAGGTGTTGTATGCTCTAAAAGACTTCTTAATCAAGCGGTTGGGAAGTCTCTTAGAACACACAACCTAAAACCGAAGAAAGGAGCGCAAGTTATGAGAAAAAACGAGAAAATCACAGCTCTGTACGAACGACTGAGCCGTGATGACTTTGGCAAAGATGATGACCAACAGCGTGAGAGCAATTCCATTTCCAATCAAAAGGCTATGTTGGAGGAGTTCGCCGCACGGCAGGGCTTTACGAACATTGTCCATTTCACGGACGATGGCATTAGTGGTACTTGCTTTGACCGTCCCGGATTTTTGGCAATGATGAAAGAGGTTGAAGCCGGGAATGTGGAGTATCTGTGCATCAAGGACATGAGTCGCATGGGTCGTGACTATCTGAAAGTCGGTCAGATTATGGAAATCCTGCGTCAGCGTGGCGTTCGCCTTATCGCCATCAATGACGGCGTGGACAGTGCCAGAGGGGACGATGATTTTACCCCTTTCCGCAACATTATGAACGAGTATTACGCCAGAGACACCAGCCGTAAAATCCGTTCCACTTTCCAGTCCAAAGGCAAGTCCGGCAAGCACCTCACAGGCACAGTCATTTACGGCTATCTCTGGAACGAAGCCAGAGACCAATGGTTGGTTGACCCCGAAGCCGCAGAGGTGGTCAAGCGTATCTTTGCCATGACGATTGAGGGCTACGGTCCGTATCAGATCGCCAGCAAGCTGAAAGAAGAAAAAATTCTCATTCCGTCCGCTTACCTTGCCCAGCACGGCGAGGGCGTGAACAAGAATAAGACTTTCAAAGATGTGTACGGCTGGGGTTCTTCCACCATCTGCAACCTTCTTGAAAAGCGTGAATATCTGGGACACACCATCAATTTCAAGACCCGAAAGCACTTCAAGGACAAGAAAAGCCATTATGTCCCGGAGGACGAATGGACGATTTTTGAGAATACGCACGAAGCCATTATTGACCAGCAGACCTTTGACCTTGTGCAGAAAATCCGTGGGAATGTCAGACGCTACCCGGACGGCTGGGGCGAAGCAGCTCCCCTCACAGGCTTGCTTTATTGTGCCGATTGCGGCGGCAAGATGTATGTCCACCGTACCAACAACGGCAAGCGTATTTCTCAATATACCTGTTCCCAATACAGCAAAGTCCCAGTTGGAAAGCTCTGCACGACACAGCACCGTATCAATGAAGATGTGGTACTGTCCCTTGTTTCCGAAATGCTCAAAGCTATTGCCGAATATGCCAAGCATGACAGAGCCGAGTTTGTCCGTGTGGTGCAGGAAGCACAGTCCAGCCAGCAGACGGCAGAGGTCAGGAAACAGCGGACACGCCTTGCCACAGCAAAGCAGAGAGTTTCCGAGCTGGAAGTCCTGCTCTGCAAAATCTATGAGGACAACATTTTAGGCAAGCTGTCCGACAGCAGATACGCCACTCTGGACGCTCAATACGAAAAGGAACAGTCCGAGCTTACCGCTGAAATCTCTGTTCTGGAAAAGGCTGTCAAGAGCTATGAGAAGCACGAAAAGGACGCTGACCGTTTTATCGCTCTGATTGGTAAGTATGAGAACTTCGACAAGCTGACCATTGCCATGCTCAACGAGTTTATCGAGAAAATTCTTGTGCATGAGCGTGACCGCAAAGGAAGTATACAGACCACACAGGAGGTTGAGATTTACTTCAATTTTGTTGGGCGATTCGTTCCCCCGGCGTTTGGAGAAGCGGAGCTTACCCCGGAGGAATTAGAGGAAATCCGCAAGCGTGAGGAACGCAAGGACAGGCTTCATCAGAACTACTTGAAGCGGAAAGCCAGCGGAGCGCAGAAGCGATACGAGGACAAAATCAAGGGGAGAAAAAAGGCAGAAATCGAAGCCAAGAAAGCCGCTATTCGTGCGGAGGATATTGCAAAGGGAGTGTTCGTCCCTGTCAGCAGTTTACCGCAGAGAGAGCCGATGAAAGGAGTACAAACAGCATGAATATCACTTATACACAGAACGGCGATTATCTTATCCCGAACATCGTTATCCGCAAGACCAAGCCCCTCGGACACTACGGCAGACTTCGCAAGGCGTATCTGGAAATGCACCGTCCGATACTGTTCAATGAGCTGGTGCTATCCGACAAGCTCTTTGAGCATTGCGCCGAGATTGACGAAGCGGCACGAAACCGCATGGAGCTGATCGTGCGGTCACTGGCAGAGCAAAACGGCGTGACCGAGCAACTAAAAGCCAAAAACCAAATGGAATGGGTGCGGCAGATGAACGCTTGCAAGGCACAGGCAGAGGAGATTGTGAAAGCGGAATTGATTTATGATTGAGCGAGGAAGTCCGGGCAGAAAACTGTTCGGACTTTTCTCATGTAGTCCAAAGTTGCGGTAGAATTGTTCACGAGTTTTATGGTACAATTTATGCGAATAAAGAAAACGGAAAATTAGAATCTAACAAGAGAATGTGGTTGTATGAAAAAATCCATATTAGTATTTTGGGCAATCGTGTGTCTGTTACCTATTCAAAGGAGGTTTAAGAATTTCAAATGAAACATATAAGAAATATATTGCTGTTGATTACGATTATTTTTGCTTTTGTTATGCAAGCTGAAGTATATCAAAATATGCTCTGGAACTTTAATGGTGCTTATTATTTATCGTCCAGATACACAACTACTAATGACGATATGGATTCATTTTTAGCCAATGCAGAAGATACAGCTGAGAAGCATGGTGTTCATATTTTTTCGACTTTTAATCAGAGAGTTTCTAATTATCAGACAAGACTTTATATTTATGGTGATGATACCGTTGTTCGGGATAGTCTTAAAAGCACAATGGATATTGAGGAAAAAACATATACGGCTTTGATAGGTGGAATCACCGTAATAGAATTTGAAGATTTTAGAGAAGCAAAAAACACAGGCAATGGACAGGAAATAATGGTCAGCTATATCGGTGATGATGATGACATTATTGCCACATATCAAGATTTGGCAAAAGAATATTCTATATCGCAGCCAGAGTTTTGGCAATCAACCGAAACTGATATGATGTTCATTGTTTGGGGCCTGGTTGCCATATTGATGATTGTACTTAATATGATTGAGGTGATACGCAGGCAAAAGGAAGTAGTTGTACGAGCTTCTCTGGGCGAAAATGCTGCTGTGATTGCTCTAAAAGCTGTAGTGGCTGATATGATTTCATATGCTGCATTATTCGTCTTAGCAAAGTTGCTTGTTTCTCAATTTATATCGGGAGCGTATGAAGATCATCTCATTTTGGCAGTGTATTGTGCCGGAGCAGTTCTTTCCGTAATTCCTTATGCTGCTTTTGTCCGCTTTGATGTAAAAAAAGCCTTTGCCAATGCTTCAGATAAAAAAGGTATGTTTTATCTTCTGAACGGTCTTAAAGTATTTGCTACTGCTATGACAATTTTTACAATAACTACAAATCTCAGTAGCATTCAAGGTAATTTACTTACAAACACTACTCTTTTAGAAAATCATTATAATGATTATTATTTTGGAGTTATGCAGATTGAACCTCCTTTTGAAGAAAATGAGGAGGAATCCAAAGAGAGCAAATTTTGGAATGACCTTTACGAAAATGAATACAACACGATAAATCCGGTGGTCTGCATAGGCAGCCGGATAAGCGATACGGATAATTATATTTTTGTAAATCATAATGCCAGAGATATGCTACAAGGGTTTTCTGATATGCTTACTGAAGATGATGAAAAAGAGGATATCGTGGTCTTCGTGCCAAAGGGAAGAAATGCGGAATCATACAAAGATATCGCAAAAGAGGAAATTGGCTCTCTTACCCAAAATGCAGAAGAACTGCGTGTTGTTTATAAAGAATATTCTGGCAGAGAACAATTTTATTATCTCAATTCGAACAGAGAAGAGGCTATTGACGGATTGTCAAGAGTAACAAATCCGATTGTGATTTATCAGGCAAATGAGGCTGTTGCTTTAAATGGAAGTTATATCGAAACAGGAACATATAATGGTGAGGTAATCTACGGATGCGATGAAAGCACAATTCGCAGTGTTGCGAAAAAATATTCAGAACAGCTTGGTTCACACTATTTTATGCTGACGAATGTCGGAGAGGATTACATTTATAGTCATAGTTTCCTCGTGAAACTGATTGGCTTTATAAGCTCTCTTTGCGTATTAGTATTGCTGTTAGATATCGCTATCATCATATCTGAAGTGAAAATGGAATTTAGACTTAATGCGATGGAAATCTCCCTCAAAAAGGTTTTGGGCTATCGCTTTTATGAAAGGCACAAAAGATTTATTTCCGTTAATCTCTTAGAAAATATAGCCGTTGTGATATTGATTTGCATTGTTTCAATTTTTATATCTAACGCAAGTGTCGGGATTGCTTTACTGATTGGAGCGTTGCTCACCATTATTGAAATGGCAATCATTTTCACAAATATTATGTGGGTTGAAAAAACAAATATCTCAAAGTCATTGAAGGGAGGATGTTTATGATTATAATTCGTGGCTTAAATAAAGCATTTGGAGAGAAAATAATTTTCTCTAACTTTAATTTAGAAATTCCGGATGGAAGTTTTGTAGTAATCAGCGGCGATAGCGGCAGTGGAAAAAGCACTTTACTCAATATGATTGGTGGTATCGAAAAACCGGATAGCGGCAGTATCATAATCGAAGGGCTGAATATTACCCGGCTTAAAAATAAAAACAGTTTTTTTGCGGATACAGTGGGGTTTCTTTTTCAGAATTTTGCACTGCTTGAAAATAAGACAGTTAAAGAAAATTTAAGTTTGATTAAAAAATCAAGCCGAACTAAAGTATCACTTAAAGAAGCTCTTAATCGTGTGGGGTTATCAAAGGAAGTTAACAAAAAAGTTTATCAGCTTTCCGGTGGTGAACAACAGAGAGTTGCTTTAGCTCGTCTTATGATGAAAAAATGTTCTGTTGTTTTGGCAGATGAACCTACTGGCTCACTTGACAAGAAAAATAGAGATATTGTTATGAGGTTATTGCACGAACTCAATGAAGAAGGTAAAACGGTTATCATTGTTACCCACGATCAGGGTATTATTGAAGATGAACCTTATGTTGTGAAAATCTGAGAGTACCTCTTAGAAATGTCTTGATCTACATTTTATATAATTTGGGTCAGAAGAAAATCCCTTTAGGAACTAAAGGGCGCACTTCTATACTCTCCTATCGGGAGTATGTGCGTCCTGCGGAGCTTCATTCTCTGTCAGCAGAAGAAAACTGCCCGACCGAGAAAGTTGCGTCACTTCGTTCCGTCAAGGTGGCTACACCCCCTTGCGCCGCTAATGCGGCTATCCCCTGTGGACTTGCCGTCCGCAAACAGCATAAAATGCTGTTCGCCGCCAGCAAGTTTGGAAAAATAAATACCGAAAATCAGACCGTTGACTGGTCGCACTATGCGAAAAGTTGACGGTCTTTTTTTATCCCCAAAATCAAAAAAGGAGGTCAATCACAATGACAAAACCGAAAACCCTTGACCAGCTCCGAGCCGAAAAGGAACGAGCCGAGACGCAGCTTGCACAGGAACAACACAAGCTGGAGCGTCTGGAGAATAGAAAGAAGTATCTGGAGAAAGGCGAACGCACCAAGCGCACCCACCGCCTTTGCAATCTGGGCGGCACGATTGAGAGCCTTGCCCCGGAGGTCAAAGATCTCACACGCACCGAAATGACAGAGCTGATGGAACACATCTTTTCCCTGTCCGAAGTCCAGCGAGCCGTCCGTCACATGGCGATTACTCATATCAGCCAAGCAAACAGAGAAAAGGAGTTGAAAGCCGATGGCACTATTTCATCTGAGCGTCACGCAGACTAAGCGAAGCGCAGGACAGTCCGCTATCGCTTCTGCCGCCTACCGAGCCGGGGAGCGATTGTATAGCGAGTATTACGGCGAATACAGCGACTACACCCGCAAGGGCGGCGTGATCTGCTCTGACATTCTCCTGCCGTCCCATGCACCGCCCGAATACGCAGACCGCCAGACCCTATGGAACGCCGTGGAAAAAGCCGAGCGTGGAAAGAACGCCCAGCTTGCATACAGCTTTGACATTGCCTTGCAGAATGAATTTTCCCTTGAGGAAAACATCGCTCTTGCAAGGCAATTTTTGTTGGAGAACTTTGTGAGCCGGGGCATGGTGGTTGACTTCGCCGTACACCAGCCCGACCGGGAGGACGGCGGCATACCAAACCCACACTTCCATGTGCTTTGCCCCATCCGTCCCATCGAGCAGAACGGCAAATGGGGACTAAAGCAACGCCGGGTGTACGAGCTGGACGAGGACGGCAACCGTATCCGAGACCAGAACGGCGAGTTTGTTTTCAACGCCGTTCCCACTACCGACTGGGGCAGTCCCGAAACGCTGGAACATTGGCGTGAAGCATGGGCGGAGCTATGCAATGCCAAGTTTGCGGAAAAAGGTATTGATGTTCGTATCGACCACCGGAGCTATGAGCGTCAGGGCGTGGAGCTTCTTCCCACTATCCACGAGGGCGCAACCGTCCGGGCAATGGAGAAGAAAGGCATACGCACCGAGAAAGGCGAGTTCAACCGCTGGATCAAAGCCACCAATGCCGTTATCCGGGACATCAAGAAGAAAATCACTCTCCTGTTTGATTGGATTGCCGAAGCAAAAGCAGAGCTTGCCAAGCCGCAGGCACCCGACCTTGTTTCGCTGCTGAACGCCTATTACACCCAGCGCAGAGCCGGGGCGTATTCGCAGAAAGGCAAGGTCAGCAACCTAAAGGAGATGAACGAGACTTTCAATTATCTCCGGGCAAACGGCATTTACACTCTTGAAGATTTGGAAAGCCGTGTCAGCGAACACAGTGCTGCCACAGAGAGCTTGAAGAAAACGCTGGATGAGCAGACGGCACGAATGAAAGCGATTAAGCGGCTCTATGACAGCTCCGCCGCTTTCCAGAACTTGAAGCCTGTCTATGACGGCTTGCAGAAAATCAAGCTTGAGAAGCCCAGAGCCAAGTACAAGGCAGAGCATGAAGCGGAACTGATACAGTTCTACGCCGCCAGACGAAAGCTGACCGGGGAGTTCCCAGACGGCAAGGTGGATATGAAAAAGCTGTCCGACGAGTATGACGAGCTGGAACAGGCGCACAACACCACCTATGGCGAGTTTAAGACCGTCAGAGACGATTTACACCGCCTTTGGAAGGTCAAGTCATGTGTAGATACTGCCGCCCGATTTAACGAGCGTACAGAGGAACAAAAGCTCCAAAATCGACCCCAAACACGACAGAAAAAGGAGGATATGACACGATGAAAAAATACGACTGGAAGAACGAGTACAACCCCATCCGCAGAACGGCAAAACGCCTTTTGAGCGGAGAAGCTTTGACCGATGGCAGACCGCTTTCCGACCTGATCGAGCTGGACGAACACACCCGGAAATGCCTTGCCTTTGAAGCCACCCTCACCGACCGCCAGATTGATATGTTGCAGGAGCTGGGCTATCTGCCTGTTATCATGAGACAGTACGGCGAGGAATGTGCGAACTGCCCCTACACGCTGGACGAGCGTGAGCATGGCATTTGCAGACGATGCGCTGTTTTCAAGAAGTAAGGAGGACGCCCATGCAGTACACCCAAGCACAGATCGACCGGGCAAACGCCGTCAGTCTGGAAGATTTTCTCCGCACACAGGGAGAGACACTTATCAAAAGCGGACGGGAATACCGCTGGAAAGAACATGACAGCCTGACCGTCCGGGGAAACAAATGGTTTCGCCACAGCCAGAGCAAGGGCGGCTATCCTATTGATTTTGTCATGGAGTTTTACGGCAAGTCCTTTCCCGAAGCAGTCCAGCTCTTAACCGGCGAAAGCGCCGAGGGGCAGAGCGAAGCCAGCACAGCACCGCCCACAGCGTTTCACTTGCCCTTGCACAACAGGACAGCCGACAGAGCAATCCAATATCTCACAGAAAGCCGAGGTCTCAACAAAACGCTTGTTGAGGCTTTTCTTCTTTCCGGGGATATTTACGAGGACGCAAAGCGGCACAATGTTGTGTTTGTCGGCAGAGACCGAAGCGGTACGCCGAGATACGCCCATGTGCGAGGAACGGCAGACCCATTCAGACAGGACATTGCCGGGTCTGACAAATCCTATCCGTTCCACTATGAGGGAAACGGCAACCAGCTCTTTGTCTTTGAAGCACCGATTGACCTTTTGTCCTTTATCTGCCTTTATCCGCAGGACTGGCAGACAAGGAGCTACCTTGCCCTGGGCGGCGTTTCAGGCAAAGCCCTTGACCGTTTTCTTTCTGAACGCAAGGACATCCGAAAAGTGTTCCTCTGCCTTGACAGCGACACCGCAGGAAGTGAAGCCTGCACCCGGCTGGCACAGGACATTCCCGGCGAGATCGCCGTCATTCGCCTTGTCCCGGTAAGGAAAGACTGGAACGATATTCTCCGTCAGCAAGGGGACATTCCCAGCCGCAAATTCATAGCCGAGACAATCACGCTGCGAGAGCTGCCCACCGCCCAGCCTGTCCCCATGCTCCGCATGGCAGATGTGGAGCTGACGAGCGTGGATTGGCTATGGTTTCCGTATATCCCCTTTGGAAAGCTGACAATTATCCAGGGCAATCCCGGCGAGGGCAAGACCTACTTTGCCATGCGCCTTGCGGCGGCTTGCACCAATCGAAAGCCTTTGCCCGGTATGGAGACACTTGAGCCTTTCAATATCATCTATCAGACCGCCGAGGACGGTCTGGGTGATACCGTCAAGCCCCGACTGATAGAAGCAGACGCAGACCTTGAACGAGTGCTTGTCATTGACGATAGAGACACACCGCTGACCCTTGCCGATGAACGCATAGCAAGGGCAATCCGGGAAAACAGCGCAAGGCTGGTTATCATTGACCCGGTACAGGCTTTTCTGGGTGCAGATGTGGACATGAACAGAGCAAACGAGGTGCGCCCGATATTCCGCAGTCTGGGAGACATTGCACAGGCTACCGGGTGCGCTATCGTGCTGATCGGACACCTGAACAAAGCCGCAGGAACGCAAAGCACCTACCGGGGATTAGGGTCTATCGACATTACGGCGGCAGTCCGCAGTCTGCTCTTTATCGGCAAGCTGAAGGACAGCCCCACAACGAGGGTGCTGATCCATGAGAAAAGCTCCCTTGCGCCGCCCGGACAGTCCATTGCCTTTTCTCTGGGAGACGAGAAAGGGTTTGCGTGGATAGGAGCTTATGACATTACCGCTGACGAGCTTCTTGCCGGGACGGACACCGCCAAGACCGAGAGCAAGACCGCACAGGCGCAAATGCTCATTCTGGAACTGCTTGCGGACGGAAAGCGTATGCCGAGCGCAGAACTGGAAAAGGCAGTCAATGAGCGTGGGATTTCCTCACGCACCATGAGGACGGCAAAGAGCCGTATCGGGGACAGACTTGTGACCGAGAAAGACGGCACAGCATGGGTCTGCTATCTCCGAGACTGACAACAGGAACACGGCAAGCATGGCAAAGACGGCAAGGTTTTTATAGATACCTTAATGTTGCCGCCTTGCCTTGTTCCCTCATACCGACACCGCTCGATGATGAACAGTCACCGGGCATTTTTCATTTACAGGAGGATTTTGAATGAACAATACCGCAACCAACACCGCCACTTGCCCGACTGTCAGAAAGCAGATCGGCAAGACAACCTATATCGTCCGTGTCCATTTCAGCCAGACCGCAAAAGAGACGATGGAGGACAAAATCAAGCGTCTGCTCCGTGAGGAAGTCCGCAAAATGTGACTTCTTTTTGAATTTGATGAAAAAGTCCTTGACTTTTCGTCTCTGGAAAGACCTTAAAATCCATCCTCATTTCCTGCAACGTGCGCCTTGCGCCCATCGCGACGGACGGCGTGCGCGAGCTTTTGACCTATGACGAGATGGAGATTGACACCCTTGGTGACCCGGATGCGAAGGTGGCGATTTTCGGCATCCTCTCCGATACCGACAAGACCCTCAGTTTCCTGTTCGCCATCCTCATGTGGCAGACCATCGACCAGCTGTGCCGAAAAGCCCTTTCGGATTATGGCGGGAAACTCCCGACCCCGGTGCATTTCATCTTCGACGAGTTCGCCAACATCGGCACTATCCCGCAGATTGAGGAGACCATCGCGGTCACCCGTTCCCGTAACATCGGCATCACCATCATCCTGCAATCCATGAGCCAGCTGGAAAGCAAATACGATAAGAAGGCGCAGACCATCATCGACTGCTGCGACTCAACGCTCTTCCTCGGTGGCAAGTCTAACTCCACCAACAAGGAGATTGCGGAGATGATTGGCAAGCAGACCATCCATCAGATGACTTATAACGAGTCCACGGGACAATCCTCAAGCGCCAGTAAGAACTTGCAGATTCAGGGTCGTGACCTTATCGACGCAGCAGAAATCGGCAAGATGAGCCGCCTAAAGGCAATCCTGCTCATCGCCGGTACCAACCCGCTCATGGATGATAAGTATGACCCCCACGCCCATAAGCGATACCGCTATATCGTAGATAAGCGTAACTGGAAGCGTTTGCATAAGAACTCCTTCGATTTCGAGCGGTATCTGAAAAACGGCTGCGAGCCGTACACCCCCGATGAGGATATGGGTGCGGAGTTCACAGCGTGGAAGTGGGCGGCATGGAAAAAATCAAGGAAGGGGCTTCTGGGCATATTGCTAAACCGGTAGTCACTTATAATTAAGAGAAATGCCACGCGAAAAAGGCAGAAAGGGGACGAATGGAGGAAGGAACTTGGAAACACTCGTCAAACTCGCCGCCCCGGCGATAGGAACCGCTGCGGGCGCATTCACCGTCGTGGGAATCATCTATCTTGGGATGACCCTCGCGGGACTTCTTCGCGGCGGGGGCGGGGAGATACGGAAAGCCGTTGCAATCATCGTCGCGGGACTTACCTGTATCGCCTTTGCCCATCTGTACGGTTACTAGAAAACAAGTAAACAAGAAAGGAATCAACCATGCTGGAAAACGTGAAAAACCTTCTCTCTGATGGTGTGACCGCCCTCGGCGGCATCCTCATCGTCTTCGGCCTTGTGAACCTTGGTCTTACCATCAAGGACGGTATGCAGGGCGGCGGCGGTCAGCTCTCCGGTGCCCTCGCCATGATTATCGGCGGTGCCATCGTCGTGGGTGCTGCCGTGTACTTCAAGACCGGTATCAACTGGGGTTCCCTCGCGGGTTAGAAAGGAGCGATATCTCACATGCTCTCTGTAGCAGTACACAAGGATATCGCCGAGTATCAGCCCAAAATCGTAGGCAAGATGACCATGCGCACCCTGGTATCCATCACGGGTGCGCTTTCTGTCTCGGTACTTGCCGGGCTTTACATCTACTTCGTTTTGGGACTGAACGTCAGCGATTGCACCTATTTTATCTATGCCGTCTCGTTGCCGTTTTGGTGCGTGGGCTTCGTGAAGCCCTGCGGGATGCCCTTCGAGCAGTTTGCGCCGCTTTGGCTTAAGGCAAACTTCACGAACGACCGCATCTTCTACAAGCCGTCCATGCGTCTTGCGGGACTTCTCTCTGAGTCGGAAAACAGCAAGCAGAAAGGAACTATCTATGGAAAACACTACCGAAAGCAGGGAAACCTTCGCGGCATCGAATCCTACTCCCCAAGGGCAGGACGGGTCATCTCTTAACGCCGCATTTGACGTGGACGCGTTCGTCCACGCATCCGGTGACGGGTTCGGGAACACCGCGCCCCTGCGCTCCGATACCGGCGCTATCGACATGGATGCCATCTCTCAGGTCGCACACGTCACGCAGGGTGCCGGAAAGCTGACCCGAAAGGAGAAGAAGCACGCCAAGCGCGAGATGAAGCGCAGGAAAAAGGAAGCCAAGAAGGCCGAGAAGGAAGCGAAAAAGACCTACAGCTCCGTCAAGTCCCAGTTAAAGGACAGGGACAAGGAGCTGTCCGATAAGATGGCCGATGCCAGAAAGAAGCGCGACTCCGCGAAAGACGTGGTGAACTACATCGGCTACAACAAGATGTATCAGGACGGCATCTGTGAGGTGGAGGAGGGGATGTTCTCCTCTTCCATCGCCTTCGATGACACCAGTTACCACTCGGTGCGCGATGAGCAGCAGAAAGCCATGTTCTCCGCCATCACCCGCCTTTACGACCAGTTCGGTGCGGATACGCTCGTGCAGATGAGCGTCATCAACACGCCGCTCCTCAAGGAAGAGGTCGGCCACCGCAAGTTCTTCGACCCGGAGCGTCAGGCAAACGATGCTGCAAGGAACGACGCGCAGGTGTTCAACAACATCCTGAACGATAAGGTGAAGGAGGGGGTCAGCAACATCCGCAGGAACCGCTACCTCACCTATTCCGTGACGGCAGACACCGCAGAAGATGCAGCGCGTCAGCTCTCCCGTATCGAGGTCGAATCCTCCCGCATCCTAAACTCCATCGGCAGCAAGGCACACCTTATGAACGGCACCCAGCGCCTTTCCGTCATCCATTCACTCTTAAACCCCTATAAGCCGTTCCTGTTCGATTACCAGCGCGATATTTCCGCCAAGCGCTTACAGACTACCAAGGACTGCATCGCACCGACGCAGATTGATTTCCGCCCGGACGGCCACTATAACGACTGCGTAAAACTCGATAACGGGGTCTACGCACAGGTACTCGTGATGAAGAAGTTCGGCTCGGAACTTTCCGACCGCGCACTTGCCGACATGGCAGACCTTCCTATCCCCATGGCTATCACGTGGTACGTGCAGCCCATGGATAAATCCAAGGCTATCAATTACGTGCGCACCCGTTCCGCATGGATTGACAAGGAAATCATCGAGGAACAGCGCTCGGCAGTGAACAAAGGCTATGACTTCTCCATCCTCCCGCAGGAGCTGAAATACTCCAAGGAGGAGACGGAGGACGTGCTCGACCACTTGCAGAACAAGAACCAGCGTCTCTATGTCTTCACGGGGCTTGTCTACACTTACGCGGAGAGCAAGGAAGCGCTGGATACGCAGGTGCTTCGCATCATCTCCACGGCACGTCAGAACTCCATCGAGCTTGACACCTATGACTATCGCCAGCGTCAGGGACTTAATTCCATCCTCCCGCTCGGCCATAACCACGTGGAAATCTCCCGCATGTTCACCACGGCGCAGGTTTCCATCCTCGTGCCGTTTGCCACGCAGGAGCTTGACGATGCAGGCGGCAACTTCTACGGCCAGAACAAGCACAGCCGCAACCTCGTGGTCTGCAACCGCAAGAAGCTCACCTCGCCGATGGGCTTCGTCTGCGGCAAGACCGGCTCCGGTAAGGGTATGTTCACCAAGACCGAGATGACGGGCACCATCTTCTCCAATCCGACGGACGAGATTTACGTCATCGACCGCGCAGGCGAGTACACCGCTATCGCCGAACGCTACGGCGGCAGCACCTACCACTTCGGCGTGGGTACCGGAACCCATCTGAACCCCTTCGATACGGTATCCGTGGAACACATGACGAGAAACGAGCAGATTGCGTTCAAGGTGGACGCGATGTTAGCTCAGGCGGGCGCTTCCGCTGCCGAAGCCGGGTCGAACTTCTCTGAGGTTGACCAGTCGCTCGTACAGCGCTGCACCGAGCTTGCCTTCCAGAAGGCCGCAGAGCGCGGAGACAATCTTCCGCCGACCTTACAGGACTTCTACGATGCCGCGAACGAGCAGCCGGAGGAGCAGGCACAGGTCATCGCACTCCGTTACGAGCGATTCGTGAAGGGTTCCATGAACTTCTTCAACCATCAGAGCAACGTCGATTTCAACACCCGCATCGTGGACTTCAACCTGAAAGACCTGCCGGATTCCATGCTGGTCTTCGCCCTCATCAATGTCTGCGAAGCCGTCCGCAACCGCATGTACTTCAATGCAAAGCGAAACGTCCGCACATGGCTCTACGTCGAGGAGATGCAGAGTATGTTCGCGTACCCGACGGTACTTAACTACTTCTCCCGCTTCTCGAATGAGGGTCGAAAATTCGGACTTTTGCTGACAGGTATCAGTCAGAACGCCACGGCGATGCTCGCCAACGAAGCGGCGCGAAATATCGTCCTTAACGCGGACTTCCTCATGCTTCTCAAGCAGTCCCCGCTCGACCGCATGAAGTGGGCGGAGCTTCTGAACCTGTCCGAGCAGGAGGAGGAATGCATCGACGAGTCCGCAGAGCCGGGTGACGGCCTGCTCATCGCAGGAAACGCCCGCGTGCCGATTCGCGGCAAGTTCCCGTCCGGCAACGTTCTCTATGACCTGTTCTCCACGAACCCCAATGAGACGAAGAAGACGGGGCTTGGGGACAAGAAAGATGCAAAACCCGTTATCTAGCAACCCAGTAAGAAGACCCCGGAAAGGACGGTGAACGTCAGATGAAGGCTTCGGATTTCACGACCGGCGGAAACGACCGTGAGAAAGCCATGAGCAATCTCCTCAAGACCGAAAAGACGGATGCCGTCAATACCGGTCTGGTGGAAAAGGCAGATAAGAACGCCAAAGCCTTAAAGGGTGACCTCTATTCCGTCGGCAAGAAGGGCACGCACGGCGCGGGAAGTACCGCCCTCGATGCCATCGCAAGGAAACGTAAGAAGACTTCCGCCGCCGATGCCCTTGACGGAAAATCCCGTAGCCAGCTAACCGGAAAAAATGCCCTCACGAAAAAGGTGCAGTCTCGCCACAATCTGAATAAGAGCCTGAAACGTGGTGCAAAGGGTGTAGCCGCAAAAGCTGCCCACAACGCTCTCAAAGACTCCGAGCTGGAAGGCACGGACGATTTGGTCGCAACCACGCACACCGGCGCGAAACTTGCCGGAAAGGCGAGAAAGCACCTTCGTTCCGGTAAGGATGCACTTGAAAAGAAAGACTCTCTCGGTGCCCTCTCGGAAAAGAAATACCGCACCGAGAAACTGGATAAAAAAGCTGCCCAGAAGCGGATGCAGTTCTCCAAATACTTCCATAGGAACGTCTACGAGAATGCTGCGGCGCAAGCGGGAAAGAAAAAGGCGCTCACGATTCTTTCCGGTGGCATCAAGGGAATGCTTTCATCACTTGCCGGTGCCATCTCCCAATTCTTTCCACTCATCATTGCCTTCATCTTGGCCTTCGGCCTGATTTCCGTTGTCGGTGGAGGTGCCGCCGATGAGGAGCAAAAGAGCGCATCCCTTGACGGGATGCCTGCATGGGTCACCTACGACCTCGTGCTCGCGTGCCTGAACGCCCACGAGCAGTACGGATATCCCGCTTCGGCACTCCTCGGCCAGATGATGATTGAGAACGGCACCTCGGACTCCGGTTCCGACCTCGGGCGGCTGTACCACAACTACGGCGGCGTGAAATATGCCGGTTATGACTACGGCGGACTCATCACGGGTTCCGTTAAAATGCTCACCACCGAATACAGTGCTTCCGGCTCTGCCTACAAGACCTACGCGGATTTCGCCGTCTTCAAAGACGATGATTCGTACATGAAATACCGGTGCGAGCATCTGTATAAACAATCCAACTACACCCGTGTCCCTAACTACCAGAAGGCCATCGACACCAACAACTCCGAACTCTTTTTGCGTGCCCTCGGCGAGGGCGGGTACTACACCGCGTCGCAGGACAGCTATATCGCCCAGTACCGTTCCATCTGCCAAGCCTATCCGCTCGTCGCGCAGCTCGATTCCATGACCGCAGAGGAGTTTAAGAATCGGTACTCCGGCACTACCCTCATTCCCGGTGGCGGGCAGGACTACCAGAGCGCCGACCAGTGGCAGAAGGATATCGTAAACGCCTGCTCACAGACTCCATGGCCGGGAGCCGACCGTTGCGCCACATGGACAACAATGGTCTATGCAAGAGCTGGTCATCCCGTTGGCGGCAACGGCAATACGCAGCTCGGCAATCAGGGATACGGTGCCAATTACAGCCAGAAACGCGCCACCACCGACCTCTCCCAGATAAAGGTAGGAATGCTCATCTCCGCCCAATACGGCTCCAATACCGCCGCCGGTAACGCTTACGGGCACGTCGGCATCTATATCGGTGACGGCAAGGTCATGGATAGCATTTACTCCGGTCTGCGCACCATCTCCCTGTCCGATTGGGTTTCCCAAAACGGAAGAGGATGGGTTGTCTGCGGCTATCCATGGGACTGGCGCTAGGAAACCAGAAAGGATACCTGCTATGAAGAAACTGAAAGCATGGATGGCGGAACACAAGAAGTTTTCCGTCATCGCCCTGTGCCTGCTCCTGATGTTCACCTGCGGCTCTGCCATGAGCGCCATCAACGTGTCGCATCACCGCGCGGAAACCGCAAAGGAGCAGCACGCAGAAAATAACACGGACACTACCACAGCCGCTGAGAAGAAGACGAAGGAGGAAACCGGGAAGGTGGAGCTTACCGATGCCCAGAAGGAAATCATCAAGGGATACGATACCGATACCAAGGAACTCATCGACACCCTCTCCTCTTCCGTCTGGTCGGTAAGCGAGGGACGCTACACCCTCAAGTTTGCCGATGACTCCTACGTGGAAACGGTGAACGGAACTCCGACCGTCCATAGTTACGCCATCTCCCGCGTGGAAAAGACCTCCGATGGGTACGGCGGCTATCTCTATACCATCGTCTTCGAGACCGATACCGGCACCCATATCGTGACCTACACGGATGGCAGTGGTGCTGCGGTGAACTCCGATTCTAAGACCCCCGGTGAGAACACCATCTCCACCCTTACAAGCTCTACGATGTTCGCTCAGAAAAACACCGCATACGAGCGTGCCGAAGCGGTGGCAAACATTACCGTGAAGGGCATGAACAGCGAGGTCACGAAACTCTTCGGCGGGGATGAGAAGGCCGTCATCACCGCCCTCTCCAAGTGGTGCGCCGTCCATTACCCTTCTGTCACCGAAGCTACATGGCAGAAAGTCGTGAACCTCGATTATGAGAACGGGGTCATCACCACGGACTTCAAGCTCAACGACTCGAACTCTGTTTCCGTCACCTGTGTTTACGAGCAGTCCACGGGCGAGTTTTCCTTCGAGGGCTAGGGCAGCGTCGCCATGCAGGCAGAAAGGAATCTCTATGAATGAACAACTGACTTTACAAGCCGCACAGCGGGAGGAGACGAAGACGGTTCCCCTGCGCAGGAGAAAGGCTTGTCTCGCGGGCACGTTCGCGCTCTTCGCCGCCTGCGCACTCGTGCTCCTCATTCCCCATCCGGCCTACGCGGGTGTCATCGGGGACTTCCTTGATATCCCCAACATGATTAAAACGTGGCTTCTCCAAATCGCTGCCACGCTCTTCAACACCTATTTCGGTGTCATCAACCAGACGCTTGATGCGAGGTTCATTTCCGGGCCGTTCAACGAGCTTTTCGGAACAACCGAGCCGTATGGCGTGATAAAGGACTTTTATCAAGCCGGGGTCATCCCCGTTGCCCATGCCATCCTGGGTCTCTTCATGCTGATGCAACTCATCAAGATTAGCCAGCGCATCGACGCGACGAGCACCCTTCCCGCCGTGAAGGATATCGTGTTCCTCGTGGTGACCTACTGCATCCTCAGCTACTTCATCGACAACGCCCTCGACCTTGTTTCTGCCATCTACGGCATCTTCAACGACCTCGTTGGTAACGTGTCGGACAAGCTGCAATCGAAAAACTGGTATGAACCCGGAATCGAGATGACCAAGGATGATGCAGCCGACGCTACGCTCGGCGGATGCTTCCTCCTTTCGATTTTCGGACTCATTTCATGGGTGGTCGGACTCGTTTTCTATGCCATTTCGATGGTCGTTGCCCTCGGCCGTTCCGTTCAGCTCTATGTCTATGCCGCCTTCTCTCCGATTCCCATTTCCCTTCTCGGCTTCGAGGAGACGAAGCAAATCGGAATCGGTTACCTCAAGAACTTTGCGGCAGCAGCCCTCGCAGGCGTGGTCATGGTTCTCATCCTCTACCTCTACCCGCATCTTGTGACCGCCCTCGCGGTTTCCGGCGGACTTGGAAAGGCTGAGATGCTTGGTCTCGCACAGGGCGTAGAAACATTCGACTCGTTCGGTGTCATCATCAAGACTATCGCCGTTCTCATCACGACCATGATGGGGCTTGTAAAGTCCGGCTCTTGGGCGAAGGAAATCCTCGGCGCATAGACGCTTACCGAAAACCCGCTACCGCTCACCGAAGGGGCGTGCCGAAACCGGTGCGCCCCTTCCCCTTAATAAGTTATTATTGGGAGCCAAGCATCGGCATCCTGCCCGGTGCGGACGATGGCGGCTATTCCCTTTCGGGGGAATCGAAAGAAGCCGCCCTCTCGCGCTTCGCTCTCCCGGAGAACAGGAAAGCCGCCCTCGATATGATTCGGAAACTGAATGAGTCGAGAGACAGCAACGAAAACGACCTTTTTTAGGCGTTTTGGCAAGAAAGGAGAAATGAACATGGCAGAAGATTTCGGTGACAGCACGGGAAGCGGCCTTGTGAATACCGCCAAGCAGGCCGCAAAAGAGGTCGTTCAGGCCGTCGTGACAAAGGGTGCGGGCATCGGAGGAAAGGGCGGTGGCGGTATCTCCCTCTCCGGGGAAGCCAAGGACATGATGGCCGCTTCCAAACAGCTTGCAGGCGCATCTGCCGCACCTTCCCGCGAGCATCTGGTCGCAAAGCCCGACCTCTCCCGTTAGATAGAACCACAGAAAACCAGTAAACCGCACAACTAGAAACACAGAAAGGATGATTGCCATGCCAGATAACGACTTCTGGATTGGGCGAGAGCAGATTCCCGTTGACCTCTCCCTCCTGCTCACCTACTCCAACGATGAGGACTACTGGTACGCTCCGGGGGAGTATGCACTCAGGGTCTATACCGTCGATACCCTGAACACCAACTTCGCCCGTCCCTGCTTCGCGTTCGGTGAGCGCACGTCCGACCCGGAGATGGAGGATGTGTCCGGTGCTATCGAGAACACCCTTCACGAACTTCTCGATTCCGGTGCGACCCCCGAGGACGTGTACCGCATCATGGGACTCGTTAAGGAGAGCGAGCTTTCCCCCGAGACCAAGGAAGCTGACAGCTATCTTTCCATCGACCTCGGCTATTGCATCGACGGAAATATCGTCTCCTATGAAGCGGTGCCGGAGGGCGTTGCGACGGTGCCTGAAAACGTAGACTACCCCCGTTACGCGGAAGCGATGGAGAGCCATGTGCCGCTTCCCATCGCTACGCAGATTGCTAAACATGATTTCTCTCACAGGCAGGCGGATATCCTCATGGAAGCCGCCCGTAACCCGCACGTCTCGTCAGAGACGCTTGAGACGATAGCCGACAAGACTCTTTCGTCCGGTAAGATGCGCGGTCTTCTGGATATCGCTTCTGTCGGCAAGAACCCCCTCGATTTTCGCAATATGGACGAGCAGACACTTAAGGCGGCTGTTTCCGTGCTGTTCCACGGCGGCAAAGACCTCCCCGTGACGGAGCTTGACCTTGCGCAGCTGCGTTCGGTAGACCTCGCGCTGATGGATGGCGCTTCCCCTGCCGAAGCCATGCGTGCAACCGAGAAGCCTGTATCTGCCGAGCAGGAAGAACCTGACGCATCTCTCGCATCCGAAGCCCACGATGCGAAGGCCGCATCCACCGCGCTCGATGACCAATCGGGGACGAAGGATGCCCCGACGCGCTCGGAACAGGCGGATACGTCCCTGTAGCGGAACTGCTTCCTGAGAAAGGAGGAATGCCTATGGCACCGGTTGGAAAAACATTCGACCCGGAAGCCGTTACCGACAAGCAGCTCGTTCAGTACGAACAGGCCATCGACCGTGGCTTAACCGAAGCCGATGCGATGCGCCTGACCGAGCACGAATATAATGGCTTTCAGGCCAATGCCATCATCGCCGCCGCGCTGAACCCGGCGGTGGGAGAAGACGTGCTGGATGCACTCGCGACCCCCAAGTACACCGCAGCCCAGATGACGGCCATCGCGAAAATCGCCATCAGGGGCGGAGACTTCACACGCTTCCTATACCCGCAGATGGACGCACGGCGCATGGAAGCCGCCTATCTGGTCGTGGCACACGGCGGGAGCGACTTGCCTGTGGAATGTCTCTCCCGCTCCCAGTTGCTTACCATCAACAACATCCTTCTGCAAGGCCATATCCCCTATGAGACCGTCCGCGCCATCGCGAAGCCCGCGTTTACCCCTGAGAGCATGGAGGTCATCGCCGCCGCCATGGAAAACGCATGTTATGACCCCTATACCGGTGAGCAATCGCTGACCGAAGCGCAGGTGGCGCGTATCATGAACCCGGACTACAGACCGGAGCAGCAAATCGCGCTTCTTGCCGCCATGCGCGGGCAGACCCCGGTTGCAGACCTGAGCGATGCGGACTTTGCAGGGCTGTTCCCGGCTTCCCTCTCCGTAGAGCAGATGAGCGCCTGTGCCTATGCCGTGAACCGGTGCGGATATAACGCGCCGCTTCTCATGATGACCATGCAGGCGTGCGCAGGGATGAACGCGCAACAGCTCATGGCCGTCTTCGATGCAACGGCGGCAGAGTTTTCCGATGCCACTATGGCAAAGGTCTCCACAATCCTTATGCACACCCCAGCCCTTACCTCCCAGCAGATGCGCTATCTGCTCGCGGAAGCTAAGGACGGCACCCCGTTTCCGGCTCTGGAATCCATGAAGGAGCATCTGCTGGCACATGCAGAACCCGAGAAGACACAAGTTACCGAAACCGGTGTCAAGTCCGAATCCCGTGACATGGCATCCGGCAAGGAAGCGCTTGCGGAGCGGGCGGGACTTGATGGCACCCCGAAAATCAATCAGAACAAGGAGATGGAATAGATGTTTAACAACATATCGAATCCCAAATGGTTCGGCGATTGGAGCCGTTTGGAAGATGAATATCTCGACAACAACTTTACGGAGATTCAAGACAACTTCGCTTTCTCAAAGAGGAAAAAAACCAACGGACTTTTTGGTGCCATCGTCAGTCTGGCTACCGCATTTCCAGTCCGCGACCCGGAGACCGGACATGCCACCGGCGCTTGGAAGGTGGCCTGCGAGTCCATCGACCTTGACGAGGTGCCGCTTTCCGATATCGCGGACATGATTTCCTGCTTTGGCAGCAAGACCATAACCGATTTCCGGCTGTACAACAGGGAAGTCGATATCACCCCATGGCAGCAAGCCCTCGGCGAGCTTTTACTGCGCGGGCGCGTACAGAAGGACGATTACCCATGGATACAGTGCCCCAACTCCGACTCTGCCTTGAACATGATGAACATGGTCATGGGTGCGAACTTGCCAAAGGACTTCTTCGATGATTGCACCCTTGGCGATGAGGAATATGGATGCGGCGAGGAAGCACATGAAATGGCTTCTGCACGGAAGGAAATCGACACCCAGACGGAGACCAAGGATGAACCGGAAGTTGACCCGGACAAGGAGGTGAAATAGATGACTGATAATTTCAAGGAGATAGGTTCCCTGTTCGGCAGGAACGCGCTCGCGGCGGATGCGCCTGCAAGGGATGCGCCCGGAAAGGATAACCAGAACATCGGATAGAACACGAAGTGACAAAAAACAGAAAGACATGATGCCGCATCCCGTATGGGAGCGGCATCTCCACAAACGCGAGAAAGAACGGGAGGTGCGAATGACGAAAGGAGAAAAAGACTTCGAGATTATCGCTACCATCTGCGAATATGAGAACTCCGTGGCAATGCCAGATGATGAACGCCTGACTTATCTTGACACGTGCGGCATCGCCCGCCTTAAGGATGGGAACGGAAGCGCAAGCGCACAAGAAGCCCATGCGAATAGATGCAGCGAGTACCTGCGGTTCGGGCACGAAGTTGACCTTGCCGCCTGCGGCGCATACAACCCCTACGATGCCCTGAAAGTCTGCGACACGCCGGAGATATTCTTGAAGACCGGGTTCGAGCAACGCCCCATGCTCTACACGCAGAAGCATCTCTTTCAGGCTCTCACGCCGAAATCCGATTACAACCCCCACCGGCACGGCTTCTCCATCGCACAGGTAAAGCGCTTTCCCGAGCTTCTTGCTTCCCCGGTGGTTCTCGCCAACAGCCCGAACAGGGACGATGTTTTGCTTGCCATTCTTCTCGCGACCGATGCCTACGACACTCCACTCATCGCGGGCATCAAGCCGGACGGCACAGGAAACTACGGAGGGCGCGAAGTGGAGACGAATATGGTCTTAAGCGTCTACAGCAGGCAAAACTTCATCCGTTACTTCGCCCTGTTACGGGATATGGATGCCTTCGTGTTCGTAAGCGGAAAGAAAATCGAAGCGCTCGAAGACCTATCCGGTCTTCCGCTTGCGGGAAACTGCTCCGGTCTCGATATTGACAGGATTCTGCAACGCCCGAAGTGCCTTGGATAGATACGCAGGCCGTTAACGATTACCGGCTGGATAGGGGATATTAACCTTCGCCCCTTGAATGAAGCAGAAAGGAGAAAGCCATATGAGCAAATTAGTCATCGCGGAGAAGCCGATGCTCGCCCGCGATATCGCCCGCGCCATCACAGGAAAAGAGGTGTCCGAAAGTGCCCGCCTTCCCATCTCGGGAAACGGCTACACGGTCTGTGCCTGCGCCGGGCACCTTTTGGAACTGGTGGAACCGGATACCATCGACCCAAAATGGGGAATGCCTTGGAGCCTTGATGTACTTCCTATCGAGGTTCACGACTGGCCGAAGGAACCGGCGGTCGATAAGAAGACCGGAGAGAGTAAGAAGCCCCTCATAGACCAGATTGCGGGACTCCTTAAAACTTGCGATTCCGTCATCGCCGCCGGTGACCCGGACGATGAGGGGCAGCTTATCGTGGACGAGCTTTTGGATTACCTTGGCTACGCCGGTAAGGTCGAGCGCGTCTACGTGAACGACAACATCGAGAAGAACATCGTGAAGGCATTCGACAAGCTCGTGCCCAACGACTCCTGCCGGGGCGCTGGCAACGCCGCCTATGCCCGACAGATGGCGGATATGTGCTTCGGCGTGAACGAGACGAGACTCGCCACCAAGCGTCTCGACGGCCTGTTCACCGTCGGACGCGTGCAGACCCCGACGCTGGGGCTTGTGGTGAAACGCGACGAAGCCATCGCCCACCACGTCACCCGAAAGTTCTACGAGCTGTTTGCAAGCGGTGATTCGGATGCCGGAGAACTCACCTTCAAGTATCTGCCGGGAAAGGAGCTGCTTGCCGGTGAGAAGCATCTGTTCGAGCGGCATACGCTGGAAGCCCTTAAGGAAAAGCTCGACGGACGCGACCTGCACTTTGAAACGACCGTATCGAAAAAGCAGGAGAACCCGCCGCTTCCCTACAACTTGACCGTGCTGCTTTCCGACATGAGCGAGCGCTTCGGCTTCACTGCCGCCGAGACTCAGCAAATCACGCAGGATTTGCGTGATAAGTACAAAGCCATCACCTACAACCGCTCCGATTCCCAATACCTCAAGGAAGAGCACCGAGAGCAGGCACCGGCAGTCCTTGCGCAGGCGATGAAGAACCTCGGCGTGCGCTGGTCTTTGGATTACCGGCTCCACTCCAAGGCGTTCAACGATGGGAACGTGACCGCCCACCACGGCATCATCCCGCAGGAAGCGGATGCACCCGTGTCCGCGATGGAACCGGACGAAGCCAAGGTCTACACCGCCATCTGTGAGCGCTATGCGGTGCAATTTCTTCCTCCCGCCGTGTACGACGTGAGCGAGAGCACGGTAAGCGTGGACGGCGGAACGCTTAAGCTCACAGCGAAGCGCCTTTCGGACGCGGGGTTCACGGCTGTCTTCCCGAACATCTCAAACAGCCGTGTCAGAGAGGATTCCGATACGGGGAACCCATGGGTTCCCGCAGGAAGCCACACCCTTGCCGGTATCTCCTGCTCAATCACGGAAGGGGAGACCACCCCGCCCGCACCCTATACGGAGGGCACCCTCATCACAGACATGGCATCCATCGCGAAGTACGTCAAAGACCCGGAAATCCGGGAAACCCTTAAGCGTAAGGATGACGGCAAGAAGGGCGAACACGGCGGTATCGGAACGACGGCCACCCGCTCCTCCATCATCGAGGGTCTGAAAACCCGTGGCTACCTTGAGGAACGAAAGGGAAAGGTTCGAGCAACCGATAAGGCCAAGGCGTTCTACGCACTCCTCCCGCCGGAGATTCGCGGTGCAGACGTGACCGCAAGATGGTGGCTCATCCAACAGGATATCGCAGACGGTAAGGCGGACGTGAACGCCCTGCAAGATTCCGTCATCGAGGTCTTCAATCACCACCGCGAGACCGCCTACGTGGGCGCATCCATCGCAGGTACCGGAAAGACCGTAGTGGGCAAGTGCCCGAGGTGCGGCAAGGACGTTATAAAGACCGGCTCCATCTACGCCTGCTCCTCCATCAAGAACGAGAAGCAGGAAGACGGCACTTGGAAGGAGGTCGCGGGCTGCGGGTTCAAGTTGTTCGGCTTCTGCACCAAGAAGTTCACCGAGGGGCAGGCCGCATCCCTTCTTGACGGGAAGGCGGTTCCGCTAAGGGGCTGCAAGTCCAAGGCCGGGAAGACCTTTGACTGCAAAGTCGTTCTTCAAAAGGATGGGTCGATAGAACCCATTTTCACACCGAGAAAACCCACGAAGAAAGGCCGCAGGTAGCGCCAGAAAGGAAGGAATGACATGGCAACACTCCTATCACCGGATATGCTTCCCGAGGATATTCGGAACATGGATTTCGGGCAGGCTTCCATGCCCCACGCGCCAGAAGCCCAGACCCCGGAAGCGCCCTACGATACGACCACATCCGCACCAGACCGCCCTGCCATACCGCTCTCCCCGGACATGCTTTCCGGGAACCTGCGAGGAAACGACAGTGAGAAATCGGGCATCGAGTTCTCCTTCGATGCCTTCGGATACACCCAGCAGGTCGAACTTGTACAGGAGTCCTATGCGGACGGCAACCTTGCAGTGACCGCCTATCTCTCCGACCCAACCGACGAATCGTTCGGACAGCCTTGGAGCAGCGTCACCGTGAACTTCGGTTCCCCACTGCAACAGGACGCGACCGTTTTCCTCGACACCAATAACATGGGAGAAGCGATGCTCTCGAAAATCTCCCAGCTCGGAGCCTTCACCGGCCAGTTCATGCGTTCGGGGTTCTGCTCCTACCCGGCCTTCACCTTCGATACCGAAGTCATGGGCAATATGCGTGACTTAAACGAGTTCGCATCGGCAGACCATATGAGCCTTGCCAAAATGCAGGATGCGTGCCACGCGGCACTCGAAAACGTATACGGTAGCGAGTTCACGGATGCCTTGGAAAGCGGTTACGACCTGAACGCCGAATCCCATGACTGCACTTCCGGAAGCGCCGTGCTCGAAACCTGCGATACGACCCGCGCGGAACAACCCACGAACCATGTGAAGGGGGTGCGATAAGCATGAGCCGCTTTCACTCGAACCGGACTTGCATCCGTTCGCCGACAGCTATCCTAAGCAGCCAAAACACACCATTGTGCTAAAATCGGGTACCGTATACACACCGCGCGGGACTACAAGTTCCGCACAGACAGAAAGGATGAAAAAACATGCCCAAGAAGACACCGGGGCCAGAGCAGGCTCCCAAGGCAGACAACTACGCCAAAATCAACATGCCCGCCGCCTTCCTCACGCCCCACGACATTCAGACAAGCGACGGGCGCACCTTCGAGAAGTGCTTCGTTTCCTTCCCCAAGGGGACGAAGGTGAACGGCATCGACGTGAGCGGCTTCTCAACCGATGTGTTCCTCTCCGACTACATGAAGAAGGACATGCTTGAGAAGGGACGCGCCACGGTCTCGTTCAAGAAGGACGAGCCGGTGCCCATCTGGACGGGGAAGAAGGACGATGCCGAGCACCCGTATCAGCGCTACGAGGTGAAGGCCACTGACCTCACCCACGCACTCAAGGTGGCGCAGGATGCCTATAAGGCCGGAAAAGCCGCAGAGCGTGCCGCCGCCAAGGACGGCGTGAGCCTTGCGGGGGAAGCACGCGACATGGAGACCGGGAAGGACGCGCTCGCAGGCGATGACCCCGCCAAGTCCACCAAGTCGCGAACCGGGCAGGATATCGCCCAGTAGTACAGAGGAAAGAGGTGACAGTTCATGGTAATCGAGGTGCTCTACAAGTCCTTCCGCTACGAGAAGTTCGACTCATCCGCCCAAACGAACTCCGAGCCGTTCCGCGCGAAGGGAACGAACATCCTTACCGACTGGAACCTCTACCTCGGTGCCCTTGAGGAAAACGGCATCATTCTCGCAGAGCACTGGTATGACGGAAATCCGCAGCACGCAGGCGGACAGGTGACCCTTGAGGGCACCAAGGTTCCCGCCGCCACCCGTCAGGTCGGGAGTGCCATGCTCCTCGTCTCGCCAGATGAGCTGGACGATGTAGTCTGGCTCAAGAAGGACGGCGAAAAGCTCCTGTGGCGGGAGGGCGATGAGCTGATAAACGGTGAGCGGTTCTTCGCCATGGAGCAGCTGTGTTACTCCGATGCCACAGTGCAATCCGTCAACCGTCGCGCCATCGCCGTGTTCGACTACTTGAAGCACGCGCACCCGACGTACCCGGATGATGAGATTGCCCGCATCATGGGCTACACCGAATCCGCCATCGAGCGCATCCGCGATGCAGAAATCTCTCAGGACGAGGGTTTCGTGGACGATGATGGGGAAGGGCAAAACGAGGAAAACAACACCGGGGCTATCGGCGGATATGACTTCGGTTAGAGATAGAACGAAACGAGAAACGCAGTTCAAACGAACCACCAACGAAGCTACAGAAAACCACGCAAACAAGGAAGGAGAAAAGAACACATGAAGATTCTCGGACGAATCAAGAAATCTAAGGTGCTCACTGCGGTCATGACCGCAGTGCTCATCTTCCAATCGGCGTGCCCTGCGGGGCTTGCCTACGCCGCGCAGAAATCGGGTGTTAGCACCTATGCTGCCGGTCAGACCATCGACCAAGCACTCGGTGCCACCAAGACGGTCGAGTCCGTGCTCTCCCAGCACGAGAACGACGAGTATTACCTCACCACACCTTACGGCAACAAAGGACCTCATGGCGAGGGCGGTGCAATCAACACTTGGGACTGCTGGAAACCGAAGGGTGAGTACGGTAGCGGTGCCTATATGAACTGCGCCGGTTTTGTGGTTGCCGTCCTCCGTGCCTGCGGAGCGAACACATCCATCATCGGAAACTATACCGCCAAGGACGGCTACAACAGGGGCAACGAAGCGAACGCCTCCAAATGGGAAGAGTATTGTCGCGACAACAATGCCGTCAGCTACACGTTCAGCTCCAAAGAGCAGATGCTCGCGTCCGGCATCCTTGAGAAGGGCGATATCATCTACATGGAGCCGGTGGACTGGAATCATAGCAATTCAGACTGCCATATCGGCTTCTTCTGGGGTAGCAGCAGCTCGGAAGACCTTTACTGGCACTCTTCCAGCCACGCGGACGGAATTGTAAAGGGCTATTTTCCGAACTCCGCAGGCGGCAACGTGATTTCCAAAATCACGCCCAAGTATCCCGTTCGCTACTACCGTGTCATCAAGACGTTGCACAAGGGATATCTGACACTGCATAAGGACTCCTCAAATAAGACCCTTACCGATGCCAATGACTGCTATTCCCTCGCAGGTGCCGAATATGGGGTCTACACTGACTCCAACTGTTCGAACAAGGTAGCGACCCTTACGACGAACGCAAGCGGGAACGCGAACACCGTCTCGCTCAATCCCGGACGCTACTATGTGAAGGAGACCAAGGCTCCCAAGGGATATTTCACCGATTCGCAGGTTTACACCGCAGATGTTTCCGGCGCGAATCGCGAATCCTCGCCTGTGAAGCTCTCAGTCAGCGACAATCCCGCAAATGACCCTATGAGTATGCTTCTCGGTAAATTCGACGGCCAGAAGACCTATAACGGCGCCGGTAACCTCCCGCAGGGTTCCGCCACCCTTGCAGGTGCCGAGTTCACCGTCGATTACTACGCCACCCTTGACTACAAGAGCTACGATGACCTTAAGAACGCCGACGTGAAGCCGATGCGTTCTTGGACGTTTAGTACAGACTCCAACGGTTTCTGTAGCTTTGACATTGCTCATTTTGTCTCTGGCGATGCCTTCTGGTATCGACTTGATGGGACTCCTGCACTTCCACGTGGCACCGTTGTCATACGTGAGACTAAAGCCCCAATGGGCTACGTAAAGTCTGATGAAGTGTCTTTCCAGAAGATTCAGGAAAACAATTCCGTTGAAGGTGTTATCACCTACAATGCCCCGGAGGTTGCCGAGCAGGTCTACCGTTCCGATATCGAGTTCACTAAGAAATCCGACAACGGTTCCGACCGCCTTGCAGGCGTGCCCTTCAAGGTGACCTCCCTCACTACCGGCGAGTCCCACATCGCCGTGACCGACGAGAACGGCTATTTCAGCTCCGCGTCCTCTTGGAACGCGCATGACTCGAACACCAACGCGAACGATTGGGCGCTGACCGCAAGCGACACCATCGACAGCACGAAGCTCGATGCTAACGCCGGTTTCTGGTTCGGCAACAACAGCGTGCTCGATGGGAACGGCACCACTTCCACCTCCGATGCCGTCAAGGCGGACAACAAGCTCGGTGCCCTGCCCTTTGACACCTATTCCGTCGAAGAGCTTCGCTGCTCCGCTAATGAGGGCTATGCGCTCATCAACACGACTGTTACTGTGACCCGTGATGCCAAGACCATCGACCTCGGCACCTTCGATGACCCGGAGCCGGAAATCCACACCACCGCCTACGACGCTTCTGATAGCGACCATTACGTTGGGGTCGGCACCGTCAAGATTTCCGACAAGGTAGAGTACAGCCATCTCGTCGCGGGTAAGACCTACACCGTCATCGGTGAGCTGCATGATGCCGCTACCGGCGATGCCGTCACGGTTAACGGTCAGGCTATCACTGCCGAGAAGACCTTCACGGCTGAGGACTCCGCAGGTTCCGTCACGCTTGACTACGCTTTCGATTCCTACGACCTCAAGGGGAAGACCCTCGTGGTCTATGAGACGCTTACCGATGCAAAGGGTGCGAAGCTCGCCGAGCATAGGGATAAATCCGACGTTTCCCAGCAGGTGACCGTGCTCACGCCGAAGCTCTCGACAAGCGCCGTGGGCGATGCGGACAATAGCAAGTCCGTCACCGCTGAGGATGATGTTACCGTTACCGATTATGTCCGTTACACCGGGCTTACCGCCGGGCAGACCTACACGCTCACGGGAACCCTTATGGACAAGTCCACCAAGAAGGCTTTCATGGATGCCGACGGCACCCCCGTCACCGCGACTGCGGAGTTCACGGCGGAAGCCGAAAGCGGTACCACGACCGTGACCTTCACCTTCGATGCCAGCGGCATCAAGACCGGCACCAAGCTCGTCGCCTTCGAGACTGTTGCCACGAACGGTATCGAGATTGCCGACCACAAGGATATCAACGACATTGACCAGACCGTTACCGTGAAGGCTCCCGTTATCGGCACCACCGCCGTCGATGCTGCCGACGGTGACAAGACGGTCACGGGTGAGGAAAATGTCGCTGTCCGCGATACTGTCCACTACAACAACGTGACCCCCGGTAAGACCTACAAGGTCACCGGTACCCTCTATGAGAAGGTTCTTGACAAGAACGGAAAGGTCACGAAGAAGGTATTCAAAGACAAGAACGGTACCCCCGTCACTGCGGAAGCAAACTTCACCGCAGAGGACTCCTACGGAAACGTCGATGTGACCTTCTACTTCGATGGCAGTTCGCTCAAGGAAGGTACCTCTCTCGTTGCCTTCGAGTCCCTGTCCCACAACGACAAGGAGATTGCTTCCCATGCCGACGTGAATGATTCCGGCCAGACTGTCATCATCACGAAGCCCAAGCTCTCCACTACCGCAACGGATGCCCTTGATGGTGATAAGAACCTCATCGGCGAGGATAATGCCACCATCGTCGATACCGTCCATTACATGAACGTGACTCCCGGCAAGACCTACAAGGTTTCCGGCACCCTCTACGAGAAGGTCACCGACAAGGACGGCAAGGTCTCCAAAAAGCAGCTCCTCGATGCCGACGGCAACCCCGTCACAGCCGAGACCGAGTTCATTCCCGAAACCGCTTTCGGTGATGTGGACGTTACCTTCACCTTCGACGCGTCTGACCTCAAGGCCAAGGACAAGGTGGTC